>NZ_JAGQDN010000019.1:0-129621 GCF_021270385.1 Brevibacillus sp. AF8
ACGTAGCGGCTACCACTTTTGCGTTTCCCCGCGAATCCCTTCGGAGCGGGCAGTCTCAGCCCTCAGCAGGACGGAGCCTGGAGCCTAGACTGGAAATATTCTTCTCCCCACCGCAGCCACATAATAAAAAACCACCACTCCCCTATCAAACCAGGAAATGGTGGTTGGTTCATTATCTAATGATGTTATGACGCTTCCGAAACAGTTACATTTGCCGGAGCAGTCTGAGATGCTTTTTTATTCGTGTGAACAAGCACGATATTCAAGATGACTGCCGTCAAAGAACCTGTCACAATACCATTTTGCAGCATCATTTTTGCCAAAGTAGGCAGTTGATCAAACATCGTCGGAACTGCAGCAGAGCCTAGACCCACAGCGATACTGCAAGCAGCGATCAGCAGATTCTCGTTTTTGCTCAGGTCAACCTGCGAGAGAATATTGATACCTGATGCAACAACCATCCCGAACATGGCGATCATCGCTCCACCCAATACCGCGTTTGGAATGACCGTTGTCAAAGCAGCCAGCTTCGGCAGTAATCCGAGAACGACAAGGATTCCACCGGCACCAATCATCACATCGCGCGATTTAATGCCAGTCAAGGAAACCAGACCGACATTTTGTGAAAAAGCCGTGTAAGGGAATGCATTGAAAATGCCACCCAGTACGATTGCGACCCCTTCTCCGCGCAAACCTTTGACAACGTCTTGATCCGTTACTTTTGTATCCGTCACTTTACCGAGTGCAAAGTAAACGCCTGTGGACTCAGCCATGCTGATGATGTTAACGAGAATCATGGTAACAATGGCCACAATACTGAACTGTGGTGTACCGAAGTAAAACGGTTCAACCACGCTAAACCAAGAAGCTTCCGCAACATTCGCGAAGCTGACCATCCCCATCATGTAAGCTACAGCCGTACCGACAATCAAGCCGAGCAATACGGAAATCGCACGAATAAATCCGGTAAAGAAACGATTAATAAGCAAAATGATAACCAACGTTCCTAAAGCCAAAAGCAAATTGTGCGGTTGCCCAAAGTCCGGCATACCTTGTCCACCAGCCGCGTTGTTCATCGCAACGGGAATGAGCGACAGTCCAATGATTGTAACAACTGAACCCTGTACCACGGTTGGGAAAAAGCGCAGCAGCTTGCCGAACAGTGGAGCTGCCAAAACAACGAATATACCCGATATGATGATGGCACCGTAAGCGGTCGCTAGATTACTCGTAGAAGCAATCGCAATGATCGGTCCTACTGCTGTAAACGTACAGCCTAGCACAACGGGAAGGCGAATCCCCGTATACCTTGTGCCAAGGACTTGCAAGAGCGTCGCGATTCCGCATGTGAAAAGGTCAGCAGCAATCAAATAAGCGATTTGCGTAGGAGTCAGATTCAAAGCACCACCGATAATCAACGGTACGACGACGGCTCCTGCATACATGGCAAGAATGTGCTGTAAGCCCAAAGTAACAATTTTATGTTTGGCTAGCATGAGTGAACCCTTACCTCCTATTGATTTTTTGATTATACGCGTGCAGGCTCTTCTTCAATAAAGTGAATGCCTTCTGGTGACATCGATTCAATACGTGCCAATGATTCGATTCGTACGCCAGCTTGCTCCAAGAGACCACGGCCTTCCTGGAAGCTTTTTTCAATAACAGCGCCAACCCCTACGAGATGAGCACCCGCATCTTTGACAATATTCGTAAGACCCACCAGAGCAGCTCCCGTAGCCAGGAAGTCATCGACAATCAATACGCGGTCTTCTTTGGACAAATACTGACGGGAAACACTGATTTGATACGTTTCCTGACGGGTAAAAGAATGAACAGGAGCAGAGTATACTTCCTCTGTCAACGTGACAGCTTTTTTCTTTTTCGCATAGATAAAGGGAACACCCAAAGCAAAGGAAGTCGCCATCGCAAAATGAATTCCACTTGCCTCAATCGTCACGACTTTTGTAATGTTTTCACCAGCGAACAACTCGGCAAAACGCTGTCCGATCTTCATCGTCAATTGTGGATCTACCTGGTGGTTCAAAAACGCATCCACCTTCAAAACGGATGCCGACAGTACCTTGCCGTCCTGTACGATGCGCTCTTGTAATTCTTTCATCAGTTCTTCCTCCTCGGATATGGTTCCGGCCACTTTTTACCTGCGGCCTGCTGAAAATATAGAAAGCCCAGAGTGGACAGTGTCACAAGCGGGCTACGTAATAAACCAACGCCAAGTGAAACTGTCCCTCTGGGCTTTTATCCCTTAGGTGTGACACATCATTCGTGCCTGCGTCGCTCGGACCAGCTTTCTTTCAACCTATGATTGGAATAGGAAAGAAAAAGACGGAACCCTAGACGCACTTTCACTCGTAGTCAGGTGATTTACGGTCACCTGGTAGAAACGGTTGGGCCTTATTCCCAAAATTATACGAGCTACCTATCTATTTTTTTCGAAGTGTAATAACGAGTATTGACCAAATCTATCATAACTCCCTCGTTGTGAGCAAGCGTTAATTTTTGAAAGGAAAAGGAAGCGCTTACTTGCTCAAACAAAGGAAAGAGCCCTGATTTCTCAAGGGCTCTCATACTTATCTCTTCGGTTTTTTCTGCCGCATTTGAACGTTGAGCTTCTTCCATTTATCCCTTTCAGCCGCTGCAAGCCTTGCATCTTCTTTACGCGCCAGATGTGCCAATTCGCGTTGAAGCTTCAGATAACTGTCAAAGCGTGCCTTTTCCAATGATCCAGCTTGGATGGCAACTTGAACAGCACAGCCAGGCTCGCGCATATGCTTACAATCATTGAAACGGCATGTTTCCGCAATGGACTCGATATCGTCAAAGGCACCGCGGAAGCCTTCATCTGCCTCCCAGAGCTGAAGTTCCCTCATGCCTGGTGTATCGATCATCAGAGCACCACTCGGCAAGCGGAACAATTCACGATGTGTCGTCGTATGGCGGCCACGGTCATCACCTTCACGAACGCCACTGACTTTTTGCATCTCCGCTCCGCTCAATTTATTAATCAACGTGGATTTGCCAACACCAGAGGAACCCATCAAGGCAATCGTCTGGCCCTCGCCCAGATACGGTGCGAGTTGATCCAGTCCTTCTCCCTGCTCAGCACTGACTACGTGAACAGGTACTCCGATCGCAACTGATTCTACCTCTGCCATGCATGCATCCAGATCGTCACACAAATCTGCTTTGGAAAGCACAATTACCGGATTGGCTCCACTTTCCCACGCGAGAATGAGATAGCGTTCTAACCTGCGCAAATTCAAATCATTATTCAAGGAATTCACGAGGAAAACGGTATCGACGTTCGCGGCCACAATCTGCTCTTCCACTGTATCCCCAGCTACTTTGCGGGAAAACTTGCTCTTACGTGGAAGAAGTCCGTGGATGGAGGCTTTCTTTTCCTCTGGGCGAGCACTGATCACTACCCAGTCCCCGACAGCCGGAAAATCTTCTCGCCCGATGGCTTCATAACGAAGCTTACCCGTTACTTCGCCCAAGAGCTCGCCATGCTCACTCCACAGACGATAAATACGTTTATGTTCGAGTGTGATACGTCCCACACTGTAGCCTTGCTCGGCATAAGGGGCAAAATGATTAGCAAAATACTCATTCCAGCCCATAGATTGCAATACTTGTTGATTGGTTAGTTGATTCACTGCGGATTCCCCCTGCAATTGGTTAAATATATGGCTATCAGCCAGAACCAGTCACAGTCGAATCCTCATTTGGTGAACGGTATTACTGTTCGCTTGAAAGGAGGATTCCTGTGACCCCGACTACGACACTCTGAACAAATTTGATGACTACCATAAAACATCTCTCCTTTAGCAAACCTACCATTCAGGTTTGGAATCATATTTCCCAATTATTGTACCATAATGAAACAAAATGCAACAGCGTCAATCTCCCCCGCCGCCGCCTCCACTATCTCCGCCACCACCGCTGTCTCCACCACTACCGCTATCACTTCCGCCGTCATAGCTATCCCAACGATCGTTTGAGTCGTGATTTCGATGATGATGATTGTGAGAGCTGTCTACAAAGAAGGCTCCGCCCCCGCTGTCTGAAGAGGAATGAGAGCGACTACTTCCGCCTTTTGCAGCTTTGGACGCCAAGACAAATACTACGATCAAAAACATGATGACGATGACAATGAAGAACTCCATTGTTGTCCCCGCCCTTCCTCTTTTTTGAAGTTGTTTCCTATTTAGTATAACATAGTGTAGCTGGAATAGGCTGGGGGCGTGGAGGATGATCCCTTTCATCCGGCAAAATGCCCTGACACGGGTACGATCGCCAAAATGTTTTCCAATACAAATACACGATACGCCTTCCTCATATAACAATATGCTTTTAAGCTCCCTTTGTTCTCATCAATCTGTACCAGACGGATCGTGCGCCTGCTAGTCTCTCCATCCTTCTTCAAATAAATGATCTCCACTGCTTGCTGCCGCGTTGCGTACCTTCTCAACTCCTGAATCATCAGGCTGTCACCACCACATAATGTGTCTTCTTGTTGTTGAGATCATCATATCAAAAGAGAACATTTGTTCGCAAGTTTTGTTTGCAATAACCAACGATTTCCACAACAAAAAGACATGCGCCCTAAAAATGGACACATGCCTTATACTTGTCACACTTTGTTTGACTCAGCGCCTTCTAAGCGCACGCCCGAACACAATCAGAATCGGTGCCAATAAAATAGCCGCCGCAACCAGCGAAGCACGAATCGAAAAACGGGTTCCGATCCACCCGACAGCCGGACCACCTGCCGTTTGTCCTAAGGCATTGGACTGGCCCATCATCGATAAAACCGTCGCTCGCACACTGCTCTCAATGTTTAGATTCAGCCACGTATCATACAGCGGACTGCTTAAAGACTGAATCACACCGATTAACAGCAATGCAACTAATGCCCAGCTAAAGCTAGGGGAAAAAGCAAAAGCAATCATCGCTGCAATTTTGAGTCCCGTCAACGTGAACATGCCCACAAGGACAACCCTCTCATTGTTCACATTCAGCCTTTTTTCCACAACGCCTACGACGATGAGGCCGAGTAAGCTTGCGAGTGCGGCAATGATCCCGAACCACATTGGCATTGAAATAGCCGCTAGCTCCGGAAAGCCAATTTCTGCGATCAAATGCGCTTCCCACAAACGGTCATACCCTTCAGAAGCTGCACCCGTAAATAGGGTCACGAACAAGATCAGCATGAGAACCGGCTGACTGCGAATCACTTGGGCACCCGAAGTCCACGTCTGAATCATTTCCTTCACGTGGGAAGCACCTTGCTCACGCTCACGAGGAATAAATCCGGTCTCCTTCATGAACAGAATCAGAAAGACACCAAGCCCCAGATACATAAAGCCACCTATGAGGAAAGGCAAATGGGGGGCGAGTGTTGACAAAGCCACACTAAGTGCAATCCCGAGCAGATTCCCAAACAAGGAATAGCGCTTAGCCTTCATGAAAATCGTACCGATCTTCTCTTCTCCAACCTCATCCACAATCCATGCAGTATCCGCTCCACTGATAAACGTATACCCGAGACCACTGATGACTTGCGAAAACAGGACCAAGCCGAAGACAGAAATCAACGGTATCCAAGCATCAAGCACGGGAACGATCCCCTGCATCGAAAATCCAATTCCCAGAAAAAACATCCCAATAATGACGGAGCGACGGCGACTGTACGTGTCCGCAACTACTCCTGTTATCCCTTCAAACACCAACACGGATAACTCCAATACCGTCCCGATCAATAGCAATTCAAACGGGTTAAAGCCCAGTGTCACAATATAGTAAAGCGCATAGGTCGTGAACATGGTTGTATTGGCCAGGGAAGTCAAAAAACTTTTGATCGTATATACTTTTGTCGCATTCATGAACATGGAAGCAGTATCCACCTTTTTTTAGGCAGATGACGCGTCCCGTTTTCACATACTGATCGCTACTCTACAATCCGCTACTGTGCAATCCGCTACTGTGCAAAATGCGTACGCGTCATGCTGCCGTTCCTATTTTTCCTTCCTGTGTACTTGCTTGCTCTGAATAGTGTTTTTAACATGTGATATACACCTCCGAAAGTAATTACAACTATTATAGAATGATTTTAATTGCCATACAATGGAAAAAGCTGTGCAGTATGATTAGACACACTGCACAGCTTAATTATGAAGAAGCACTTACGCTTTTTTTCTAAACAGACCTACGATGGAGATCAGCAACGCCAAACCGGAAAGTACCAATGGCAAGGTATTGTTGCTGCCTGCACCCGCTGCTTCCCCGGCAGGAGCAGTTGCCGGCTTTTGTTCTTGTCCATGCTCATGCCCTGCTTCACCTACACCAGCCTTAATGGTAGTGACAGACGCTGGCGTTTTGGAATCCTTGTCCCCTGTCCATTCCACAACCTCGCCATTTGCATAGGTCTGATAAGCCTTCCAAGCCAATTGACCCTCTTCTTTCGGGTTTGCCCCGACAAACGTGAATTCTTGGAACTCATGCGCCTTGATTCCGCCTTCTGTTGCTGTCCAGACAAGCGCTGTGTTCACACCGTCTTTATCTTTTTCGAACTCGTAGGACCAGCCCGGAATCGGTTGTACGGAATTTACCTTCACACCTGCCGGGAATTCCAGCTTCACTTTTGTCGTGTTGACGTCTTTTTCTACAGGGACACGCACGGTGTATTTTTCATAGGAGCCTGTAGTAGCCTCTTTCGGATATACGTTCACATGTGCTTGTGCTGCTGTCGCCAACGTCAAAACTGCACCTGCTACCAGTACACTGCTCATCCATTTTTTCATTTTCATATTATGAAATCCTCCCTAATTTGAATCTGTTTGAATCACGGCTTGATTATTTGTCGTCGCAGTCGGGTAGTTGATTTGGCTCATCCAAAGTCCTGCCAGAACCGAGATAATCCCGAATATGATTTCCCAACGCAAGTAAGCGGGCTGCAAAGAATTTTTCGTCCGCCAACGTCTGGTTTGCCTAAAGGCCAGAAGAAGCATGAGGCAGACACTTGCTATTTTTCCATATAACAGATAGCTCCATGTCGTTGCACTCTGGAAAATGCTCATGACATCCGTTTGCACGAAGAGCATGACAACGCCCGTCACGACGGCAAGCACTGCCGCCACCGCAACTGTTTGCAAAAAGAACCTCTTGAACGACTCCTGTCCTCGTTCAGCCGCTTTGACTGTAAGTAACAAGTAGACAAGTGCTCCCATCCACACAGCGACCGTCAATACATGCAACAGTCTCAGCAAAATGGACAGCCAGACAGGAGCAATGCCCCATGCATGACCGCCAAAAGCTTGCGCGCTGATCAAGAGAACCCAGATTCCCACATACCAGCCTGAAACCATATTGGGGATCGCGATCAATAACAGTAGGGCAAAGGACACCAGCAGCATGATCGCAAACGGAGACTGACTGAGCAAGTTCCCGTCCATCTGCCACAGTGCTTGCGTAAGGGATACAGCCGTTAACGATTCGTCATACAAGAACCACAAAAATATAAGTCCGATGATCGCCAAACTCCATCCGATTTGTCTGCCAATCCCGATGAGCTGGGCAAGCGAAGGCAATCCCTGACGTTGTGCTGCCCACGCTACCAGATACAAGCCGCCACCGACGAGAATAATTCCTTGCGCCAAATAGCGGTACATGATCAAGTAGCTTGAATCTGCTTTTTGCTCATTTGGCGGAACCACAACCGCACTTTTTTGTCCGATAGAAAACGTGAGCTTCTCTTCGATCGGATGTCCGTCCTCGGATACGACAGACACGATTACCGAATACGTCCCCTCAGCCAAATCGCTCGGCAGTTTCGCATTCAACTGCGAGGCATCACCCGGCTGCAATGTCGGCCGCTCCACTTTTATTTCCTTGCCATTCCAGTCAAATAAACGCACGTTAACAAGATCGGGCTCCAATGTTTCGGTAAACCGCGCAGATATTTGTCCCGGATTCGCCTTCAGTACCTCACCATCTTGCGGGGAGCTGCTCATCAAGCCAGCATGGGCGTAAGCAGTTGTCATACCCGTTGTCAGTACAAGTAAGAAGGCGAGCAAAAACACAACCGCATATTGTCTGATGTTGTATGTCACCCTATCACCTGCTTCCTTATTCCGTCCTTAATCCTATCAAAATAGTGCGAGAATCTATATGGCTCCATCGGGCTATCTGATGTGGCAAAGTGTTGAAAACAAAAAAAGGCATGTTCGGTAATTCTCTCCGATCCATGCCATTTCAAACTGCATTAGGATGATTTTACAGTGTTTTGTGCGAGAAATTCATGGACGAGCTTGTTGAATACCTCTGGTTGATCCATCGGTGGGATATGCGCTGAGTCAGGCAGGATGACTTTTTTTGCGCCGGATATCCGTTCAGTCAATACATCGGCGATCTGTAGAAAATCTGGATAATCCCTCGCTCCTGCAATAACGAGAGTCGGCGCTTTGATATGTTCCAAACGCTCGATTGGTGGGGGAGATAAAACCTCCAGTCCGGCTCCAAACTCCGGCAGCGAAAAGGCGTGTCTGTTTATTTCTTTAAAACGATTACGTGCTAGACGAGCTTGCTCATTTACCGGCTGACCAGGACCGTCAAACCACATTTGTGTCGTCATTTCCAACGCTTCCTCGGTCGTGCCACGCTGACATACTTGATTGAAACGTTCCACATCGTGCAGCCTCTGTTCACTTCTTGGGTGACCAAACAAGCCGGATGCGACCAGAATCAAGCTGTTCACCATCTGCGGGTAAGCAAGGGCGAATTCCTGCGCGACCATTCCCCCAAACGAAAGCCCGGCCACATGCGCCTTTTCGATCCCAAGCCCTTGCAGAACCGCTTTCACATCATCGTACAGCGTAAAAGGAACGTCAGTCGCCAGTGTTTTACCGAACCCGCGGATATCAAATCGAACGACCTTATACGTTTGTGCAAATGCTTGCAGCTGGGCATCCCATAGCCTTGTATCCAGATTGAAGCCGTGGATTAATAAGAGCGGTTCGCCTTCCCCTGCTACTTCATAGTAAATACGTGCACCATTTGCTTCGAGAAAGCCTGTCTGTACAGCTTGCCCGTTTTCCATCTTTTCTCACCTCGCCCTCACTATCTCACCCCGGCTTGTTGCTTGTCTATGTATTTTTTGTTCCGACTACCCAATGACGCCTGTACGCAAAATCATAATCTCGACATCTACATCAAATTTCGCCCTTTTCATGATTTCCCGACATTCCTCTTTACTCAATTTCTTTTTCCCACTCTTTTGACTGGCTATATTGTAGATTTCCCCAAA
The DNA here is from genome assembly GCF_021270385.1 of Brevibacillus sp. AF8. NCBI lineage: Bacteria > Bacillati > Bacillota > Bacilli > Caryophanales > Paenibacillaceae > Brevibacillus > Brevibacillus sp. AF8. Next base: position 9,323 of record NZ_JAGQDN010000019.1, read on the forward strand.
TCCTACCGGGTCTACATCGTGCTTTCTTAACTTTTCCAGTAAATGTTCCGTCTCTTTTTTAACCGCCAGTTCGATTGCTTTTTGGACCTTTTTCAACTGCTCAGGCTTGGATAAATCAATTTTTTCAGCCATTTCCTGAATCTGCGCTGACATATTGACTTTCACAGAAAATCTTGGTTTCTCCAAATCTAAAACTTTTATTTGCTTTTTGCTTGAGATATGTTCAATGACAGTAAAAAGACGCTTTTTATCGAGGGAAATATTTATTTCCAATTCCCCCTTATTGTAACGCTCCCGTAATATCTTGAGGAAAAATCCATCCCTTGAAGTAATCTCTGCTACCAGTTTTTGATCTCGAAATAAACCAATTTGATTAATATGCAATTCATTCTTTACTCTTTCAATATAAGGCATCACGGGATCTCTCCCGATTGCATAATAATCTTTCATGAACTCATGAAGTTTCGAGGAAATCATATTCTCCCCTTCGACGTTCTGCCGTATGGCTTGATAGAGGTAAATGCCAATGTTGCTGTTCTCGGGGTAGCGATGTGTCAAAATATCATACGCCCGACCTTTCGCTACCGTTAAATAGACATTACTTCCTATGGAGGCATCACGCGTTAAGTTTTCCACAAGAGACAGGATCCCTTTACGCGCTAACTCATCGTGATAGACCACGACGCGAATTTGACCTCCTACAATTTTTTTGGAAGACTCCCTGTTCTGTGAAACGGTGAGTCCTTTGCTTGTATGTGCTGTGCCAGAAATGACAGTGACCAGCTCACGTGCCTCCGGGTCAATTTGATAAAATACCGTGGTACCCAACAGCTTTCCGTCTCTGCTAAGATCGTACCCCACCGCAACCGCCAGTCCCAATTTTTCTAATACATGTTGCTCCCCACAGCCGTTCAATAACACGACCACTAAAAGATAGTGTAAAAGCAAACGCAACCTTTTCATGTCCGGACCGGTCCCTTCCGAAACAGCCGAATTACTACATAAAGCACGATGGGATAAACAAAAATGATATAGAAGCCTACACCACCGAAAATATCCGTGATGAGATTAATCGACTGGCGTGTTTCCAAAAAATTGCTAGCCAAAAACATGACACCAACAATCCCGATAAGTGCCATTCTCTCCTTGAGCCCACTAATATGATGAACCCCTCGCATGGCTACCCACAGGTTCATCAGCAAATTATCCAGCATGATGAGCATCCACAGTGAGATGGACACAAACTCAAAACGCTCCAAAAACGGAAACTCTACAATTTTCATCATCATTAGCGTTGCCCAGATTAGATGCTGAAGCTGTTCTCCTTGAAAGTACAAGAGTGTAACCAGCATGACTACCACATACAAGCAGGTGGTCATAAACAATCCACCATGTACATACCGCGATAGCAATTCCTTTTCCTTTACAAACGGATAGATGAACAAAATGATCTCAAATCCGATGATGGAAAAGGACATCTTCTTCGCACCGTCCATCAGCTGTACAAGATCATGATGAAAGACTGGCTGCAACAGATGAAAATCAGCGTATTGCATGGGATAAACCAAGAGCAGTAGCTGCCATATCGTCAACCCTACAGAAAAAAAGCTAATTCCAGCCAACACCCGAATACCACCTGTTACTCCATAAATGGCCAGGCAAAGCAAGGAGGCATTTAATATCCAGGAAGGTACTTCCGGAAACATCCATGACTGAATAATCTCGATGTACCCTCTCAAGATCGTTAAGGCCGAGCCCATGATATATACGATAAAGATGAAATTAAGAACACGGGCAGGCCATTTCCCAAATACACGTTGATGAATGTCATACAAATCCATGTCTTTGTATTTCGCTAAGATTTTTAGCATGAACCACGCCGCAATATGGGTCATAATGCCTGCTATTATGACCGCAATCCAGGCGTCTTGTTGTACCCTATCATAAATAAAGCGTTGTACGCCCGCTATGCCGATTCCAACCTGATTGCTATGAACCATAAATAGCGCAAGCGATACGCTGATAGCCATATGGCTATTCCGACGAAAAATGGACCGTGACATTCACACTCAACACCTAACTACTGAACTGGTCTTTTTTTCTCGACTTTATCAGGCAAACGGGTATCGTCAGGAGAACGTGTCATAACCGGACGCTTGCCGAGAGAGTAAAAAGGAAACCGGATCAGACTGTTTTTAAAATCCTGCGAGCGAAAAGGAAAAAAGGGGAGAAAAAACGGGCGTCCCAGACTTGATTGACGCAGGATGTGTATCAATAAAAAAGACGCGCCTAGCATAATTCCAAAACCTCCCCAAATTCCAGCTAACAGGATAATCGGAAAGCGGAGGATGCGGACTGCCGTACTCATCATGTAGGAGGGAAAAGTAAATGAAGCTAGGGCACTGAGCGCCACAATCATGATCAATATGTTACTGGTAAAACCCGCTGCAACGGCTGCCTGTCCAATTACGATACCGCCCACGATCCCTATCGTTTGCCCAACTTTAAAAGGAAGTCTTGCTCCAGCCTCCCGCAAGAATTCAATAATCATTTCAAGTAACAAAGCTTCAAATAATGGGGGAAAAGGTACCTTGGATCGAGACTTTACGAGCGATACAAGGAGAGCAGATGGAATCATTTCATAATGAAATGTAAGCGCAGCCACATAAGTAGCTGTAAAAAACAGAGAGACAAAAAGAGCCGAGAAACGTAACAATCTTATAAAAGAAGCCATTTGCCACCGGATATAGAGATCTTCATTGGACTTAAAAAAGTCCACGAAGGAACTGGGGCCGACGATAGCAAACGGGCTCCCCTCGACAAATACGGCTACCTTTCCTTCCAACAGAGCTTCACTTACATGATCAGGTCGCTCTGTCAGGATTAGCTGCGGAAAAATAGAGAACGTATTGTCATCAATCAGTTGAACCAATTTTCCGCTGTCAATCACGCCGTCTATATCTAAATCGCGTAAACGCTGCATGACGGTTTGAATATTTTCAGGAGCCGCCAGTTCCTCCATGTAACATATTTCCACATTCGTCCTGCTACGTTTCCCAATCGTAATGGATACGTTGGTAAGCAAATCAGTCGACAGATACCCCTGTAGCACCCCTAAATTGGTTTCCAAGTCTTCAGTAAAAGAAACCTGGGGACCGAAAATCTGGGTTTCGACCTGAGCCTCTCCCAAAGAACGACTCGGTATTCTTGCTACGTAGAGAAGAAGCCCGCACGCCATTCCTTCTATTTGAAGGTAAATCCATCCCCTCACGAGATAATCGCTGACTTGACTGTAATCCATGGTTTTGGTGACATGAGCAACAGGAACATTCCCCAAAATCGTATCAGGATCGATCTTTTCGTCAGGTAACCTTTCGAAATAAGGAAGCAACACCTGCTGGAGAATGACCGTATCAACTAGATAGGGGAGATAGGCTAGCAACAAGCTATTGGTTCCACAAGAAAGGTTACGAAACACCATTCGCGGATTTCGCATCTGATCCCATAATTTTTCACGCGTCTCGCTAACGGATTCAGAAATCATGTTGGTTGTCATTTTATATTTACCCCAATATATGGTGTCCCCTTATTATTTTTCCAATGTCTTCGCTCTATTCCCCCCTTCCAGCCGAAGAGTAAGATCCCAGACAAAATGAACACAAAAAAAACCGAGACGGAAATACTCCATCTCGGTTTGTTTACCACTTTTTATCTGCCGCTCTTCATTTCAGTCCAGTAGCGGTCGTATTGCTGCAAGGTTTCTCCTACATCGACCAGCCACTCCGCACGGGCAATGTCTGCTGTATCCAGGAAGACCATCTTGTTGGAACGATATTCTTCACTGTGCAGTGGGTATGCTTTTTCGTTCGGGTTACTGTAGCCAATCGATTCGTAGTTTTTCACACTGACCTCTGGGTCCATCAGGTAGTTGATGAACTTCTCAGCCATTTCCTTGTTCTTAGCGCCTTTTGGAATCGCCAGCGTGTCTGCCCAGATCGTTGCGCCCTCTTTCGGAATAACGTACTCCACATCTGGATTTTGTGCGTGAATGAAAGCGGCGTCTCCGGACCAAACCGTTCCGATCCATGCTTCTTCCGCAATCATCTTTTGCTTGATGTTGTCTGTATCAAAAGCAACAACATTCGGTACTACTTTTTTCAAATCAGCAAAGGACTTTTCCAGTTCCTCTGTGTTCGTCGTGCTATTGGAGAAACCGTTCTTGATCAGTGCCATTCCCATAACCTCACGAGGATCGTTCAGCATGATGACACGGCCTTTGTAAGCTTCATTCCACAGATCGTTCCAGCTTGTCGGGGCTTCTTTTACATATTTCTTGTTGTAAGCGATCCCGGTAATTCCCCATGTATATACGAGTGAATACTTGTTTTCTTTGTCAAAAGGAGGTGTCTTGAACGTAGACACAATATTGCCCATGTTCGGGATGTTCGCTTTGTTCAACTCTTCCAGGAGACCCAGCTGAATCATAGTGCCTACCATGTAGTCGGAAGGTTGAATCAGGTCGTAACCGGATGCACCCGCTTGAATTTTTGCCAGCATTTCTTCGTTGCTGCCGTATACATCATAGTTGACCTTCACGTTGAATTTTTGCTCAAAATCTTTGATGACGTCTGGGTCGAAGTTGTCTGCCCAGCTATAAATATTCAATACTTGTTGCTCTTGCTCAGATGACGATGAGCAGCCTACAGCAGTCACCGCAAGTACGGCGGTCAAAGCGCCGATCATCAAGGACTTGAAACGTTTCATTTTTTCCTCTCAACCTCCAAATCAGTTATGGGATTGCCTTTATGAAAACTCCATGATGTTTCTAAAAGATGGATTGATTATTTTTTGAGTCTTTGCGGCGGAAAACCTCTGCCACCACAACCAACAGCACGGTACTCACGATCAAAAGCGTCGAGAGTGCATTCACTTCTGGCGAGACGCCTCGTTTGACCAACCCATAAATGTAGAGTGGCAATGTAGTCGAATTCGGACCAGCCACGAAGAACGAAATAATGAAATCGTCCAACGATAGGGTAAACGCCATCAGGAAGCCTGCGATGATCCCTGGCATAATCAGAGGCAACGTCACATAGCGCAATGTCTCCCAAGGAGTTGCTCCCAAATCTTGAGATGCTTCTTCCAGTTCCTTGCCCATATCAGCCAAACGTCCAGAGATAATGACCATCACATACGGCATGCTAAACGTGACATGCGCCAGAATCAGAGTCACTTTCCCCAGCTCCATCTGCACCTGGCTAAACAACACGAGCATAGCCAACCCCATCATGATCTCCGGGATGACGATCGGCAAGTACATCAGCCCGTTAAAGATATTGCTCCAACGAAGCGAATAGTGCTTGACGGCCAGAGCGGCAGCCGTACCCAAAACCGTTGCGATGACGCTGCTGATAACCCCAATCGTCAAACTGTTCATCAGCGCTTGCATGACCTGCCTGTTTTCAAACAAAGAAACGTACCACTTCCACGTAAAACCCGTCCACGTAGCGTTGATCCGTGAATCGTTGAACGAATAAAGGACAAGGATCAAAATTGGCAGATACAAAAAGACCAGCATCAGCCACGAGTATCCAGATAGTGCGTTTCGACGTAATGTTTTCATGCTGATCCCTCCTTTGTCTCGCTCGCTTTGGTAGCGCGGAAATAAAGAAGAATCAACAGCATGGACAATAGCATCAGCACGATGGACAAGGCAGAACCGAACGGCCAGTCACGCGCGGACAAAAATTGATTTTGAATGACGTTTCCGATCAGAGCCGATTTCGCTCCGCCCATCACATCCGGAACGACGAACATCCCGATGGAAGAAACAAAGACGAGGATCGATCCAGTGACGACACCTGTCTTGGTCATAGGCAGAGTCACGTGCCAAAAAGCCTTCCAAGGCGTTGCGCCCAGATCATACGCGGCTTCCAGCTTGCGGCGATCCATCTGCTCCAGTGACACATAAATCGGCAGTACCATGAACGGCATGAGTGTGTACACCATCCCGAGCAGGACCGAACCCGAATTGTACAAAAGCGGCAGCGGCTCCGAAATAATGCCCAGCGATTGCAGGAACGTATTGATTACGCCTTGCGAACGCAGGATGATTACCCACGCATAGGAACGGACCAAGAAGTTGATCCAAAACGGAATCATCACGAGCAAAAGCCATATTTGCTGAGTCGATTTTTCCAGCCGTGAAATGTAATACGCCAACGGATAGCCGCACAAAATCGAAAAGACAGTTGTTAAAACCGCTACGACCAGCGTATCCCCAAAAATTTGGCCATACAGCGGATCGAAAATACGGATGTAATTGTTCAGCGTAAACTCATAGACAACTTGCCCGTACGTGCCTCTTTTGAGGAAAGACAGTATGGCAATCATAAGCATAGGCAGGACGAAAAGCGCACCCATCCACAAAAGGGCGGGAAGCGCGAGCAGTTTTACCGGCTTCTTGTTTAACAAGGAAGAATCACCTCGTCCGTCTGTGCCCAGCCAATGGCCACTTGATCTCCCACCTGCCAGTCCAGACCGTCACCTGCGTACTGGTGTGCCATTACGGTCATATCCTGCCCCTCAAGGCGGATAAATACCTTGCGCAGATTGCCGAGGAACACCGCGTCAGCAATAGTACCCAGCTTCTTGTGCTTGTCCTTGTCAGAGTCAACCGGGTACAGCTTGATCTTTTCCGGACGTACCGCTGCATTCGTTCCGTTTTCCCGGAAAATGTTGTTTTCCCCAATAAAGGTAGCCACAAACAAGGTTTGCGGGGAGTTGTAAATCTCTGCTGGAGAAGCAATCTGTTCAATTCGTCCCTTGTTCATGACTGCGATTCGATCGGACATCGCCATCGCTTCTTCTTGGTCATGTGTGACGTAAATGAACGTTATCCCTAGGTTTTTCTGCAAGTTTTTCAATTCGAGCTGCAAGCTTTTTCGCAATTGATAGTCCAAAGCACCTAGAGGCTCGTCCAGAAGCAGAACGCGTGGGTTGTTAATAATCGCCCGTGCGATTGCTACGCGTTGCTGTTGTCCGCCAGACAGCTGCTTTGGCGTGCGCTTCCGCAATTCTGTCAGTTGGACATACTGAAGTACTTCCTCCAAACGCTTCTGTTGTTCGGCTGCGTTCACTTTTTTCATTTTCAAACCAAACAGGATGTTTTGTTCCACGGTCATGTGTGGAAACAAAGCATATTGCTGGAACACCATGTTCATATCGCGTTGATACGGCGGCACAGCGCTAAGTGGCTTTTCGTCCAGGAAAATTTCCCCGGTCGTTGGCTGCTCAAATCCAGCAATCATTCGCAGCAGTGTCGTTTTCCCACAGCCACTGGGGCCGAGTAACGTCAAAAACTCCCCTTCTTCAATGGAGAGAGAAAAAGAGGGGACGACGACAGTATCTGCAAATCTCTTTTCAATCGAATCCAGATGTATAATTTTTTTCATTCCGTCATCTCACCATATGTCATTATACTCACAATCTAGGTAACTATATCGTGTATGATACGATTTGTAAACAGTTTCACGAACGATTCCTCCACAAAAACAAACAGAGCCAATGAATAAACATTCGCTCTGTTGTGTATCCTTTTTCTTTTCTCACACAGACGTGGATTTCGGTTGAGACGTGTTCTTCTGTTTAAATTTTGCCCCCAGGAAGTTCGTCCCAATCACCCCGATAATAATCATCACTGCGCCAATGAGATGGTAGTATGCCAGTTGTTCCTGCAAAAAGATAACGCCTGCCACGATGGTAACCAGCGTAGACAAATTGTTAAACACGCTGAGTTTGGATGCCTCCATCTTGGACAAGGCAAAGTTGGTCATAAATGACGTCATGAGCGAGGACAGTATCCCCAAAAATACAATCGAGATGATAAAGGCCGAGCTGGCGAAAGGGGCAAAATACGTGGATAAAGTCCCCTCTGTACTATGGCGAATAACTGACCAGCCGTTAAAAAACACAAATCCGAGTAACGCCACCATATACGTCATGTCTATATAATGAAAGGACTTGGTCATTTTTCTCGCCAGAACACTATACCCCGCCAAAGAAAACGCGGATAACAGGATGAGAATGGTACCGATACTGCTCCCTGAGCCTGCGCTTACACCCAGCCCCTTCATTGCAAAAATGTACACGACACCTCCGACGGATAAAAGCGTGGACAGCTTTTGCAGCCACGTAGAAGACTCTCCCAAAAAGAATGCCGCCATGATCATGGTAAAAATCGGAACGGTTGCTTGAATAATTCCTGCTTCCGACGAAGTGGTATACACCAGTCCAAACGCCTGAAGGGTAAAGAACAGAATGGGGTACAGCATGGCGAGCGGTATAATCGTGAGCATGTCTTTTGGCTTGATGGACAGCTTGATCCACCCAAACACGATCGGGATGGATGCGGCGATAAATGCCACGGTAAAACGGTGTGCCAAAGTATCAACCGGATTGGTTACAGCAAGTGCCATTTTCAGAAACAAAAACGACAAGCCGGTAATCCCTGCATTCAGTAATGCCGCAAGAATCGCTTTTTGTTGGTCTTTCATCGCATGTATCTCTCCTACTGGGGACTTTTTACAGACGGCCGTCTTAGGTTAATAGTAATGGGGGAGCAATCGTGCTACAATGCAAAAAAGGAGTAACTGTACCGATACAAATTCGGCGTAAGGGAATGTTTTTTGGATGCACAAATATTTGCAGCTTCAAAATGAACTTGAAACGTTGATTGAAAGCCTCTCCTATCGAGACGGAGACCGACTTCCCTCCATTCGGGAGCTCGCCTCTCGCTACCAATGCAGCAAGAGTACTGTTATCCGCACCTTGGATGAGCTCGAAAAGCGTCATCTCATCTACTCGGTCGACCGAAGTGGCTACTACGTCGTGAAAAAGCAAAGGAAGATACAACCCGCAGATACGTCGACAATCGATTTTGCGACCTCTGCTCCCGATCCTGACCTCTTTCCTTACATCGACTTTCAACATTGCATCAATAAAGCGATTGAAACCTATAAAAACGATCTTTTCATATACGGAACCACCCAAGGCTTGCCATCGCTCATTGCTGTCGTTGCCAAGCTGCTTGGGAATCATCAGGTTTTTACGGACCCGGGCAATATTTTCATTACCTCCGGTGTCCAACAAGCTCTATCCTTGCTGTGCAGTCTTCCTTTTCCAAATGGCAAAGAAACGATTCTGATTGAGCAGCCCAGCTACCATCTTTTCATTGAAAGTTTGCAAGTACGCAAGCATCCTGTCGTCGGGATCAAGCGCACTGCCCAAGGAATCGATTTAGAAGAGCTGGAGTCTATTTTCCGCACGGGAGATATCAAGTTTTTCTACACGATGCCTCGCTATCATAGCCCTCTCGGTACGTCGTACAGCCGAAAGGATAAGCAGCGTATTGTGGAGCTTGCCCAGAAGTACGACGTCTATCTCGTGGAAGACGATTACATGGCAGACCTTGAGCATGACAGCAAAGCCGATCCCCTCTTTGCCTATGACCGCTTTTCTCGCACGATTTATGTAAAAAGCTATTCCAAGATTATTTTTCCCGGGCTCCGTCTGGGTGTAGCTGTTATACCGGATGTGCTAAAGGATTCCTTCAACCAACACAAACGACTCATGGATATCGACAGCTCCATGCTATCTCAAGCGGCGCTGGAAATTTACCTAAAAAGTGGAATGTTCGAGCGACACAAGCAAAAAATACGCAGTTCCTATCACCGGCGATCCAACCTGCTGATGGCGTCCTTGAACCATTTTGCGGCGAATGAAGATCATCTGTTCACCTTTCAGCCCCTTGCATACCCAGGGATTCATACGCACATTGTGTTGACCGATTCCATCCCGGTTCCTGCTGTTATCAGCCAGCTCAAAAAACGTTCGATCCTTGTGGATACTGCCGACAAAAATTATTTGGAGGGCTTTCCGCAAGAAAATATGTTGAAGCTGAATGTGTCCTATGCCAAGGAAGCAGTGATTGAGCAAGGGATTGACGTGTTGATGGATGTGTTACGTCGCATGCACCGTTAACCTGTCCGCCTTAAGTCGTAGATCAAATCCGACGAGAGTGCGTTTTTGGACAACAACGAAATCTCGATAATGAAGCTATTGAGTGCATTCAAAAAAACCAAGGCGAACGTGAAGAATTGTTGAGTAACCAGAAAACGATCTACATCGTATTATCAGATAGATACAGGAACATGGTTTACCGTTGCATAGTAAGTGAATCCCAATTCAAAAAAATTCGTTCCAAAGTCAGCCAGTTTGAAGTAGAATCGCATCTATACACATAAAATTTACCTGGTACGATCCGACTCGATTGAGTTGATGACTGGCAGTTAACGATAGAATGACAAAGGAGAAATAGATGTTTCAGAACATTTTAGATTTCTTAATGGAATACGGCTATTTGGGAATGTTCATTCATTCTTTTGCAGACGCAGTCATCTTCCCCGTTCCTGCCTTCTTTCTTCAAGTGCCACTCAGCCTCGTTGATCCTTCGCAGGCATTGTGGATTGCAACGGTAGGCTACATTGCTTGTCTCATAGGGACTCCCGTCGGTTATTTAATCGGTAAAGTACTAGGCAAATCCGTTCTGTACAAAATCCTCAAAAAGGAATGGATTGACTCTGCAACAGAGATGTTTCAAAAGAAGGGCGAAGTCGCGATCTTCATCGGTTCGTTTACACCGATTCCGTTTAAAGTATTTACAATCATGTCGGGTTGCTTGAAATTCCCGTTGTGGAAGTTGATCGGGTATGCCGCAATTGGACGGGCTGTCAAATTTTACGCAGTCGGATTCTTGTTTTATTTTTACGGTAAAATGGCGGAAAATATGGTCCATAACGTTTCTCTCTATATCTTTCTCACCGTGGTGCCGCTCATCTTGATCGGGTTATGGGTGAAGAAAATCGTCGCCAAGCGCCGCCAGCTGAAAATGGAAAGTGCTGGCATCAGAAATGGCATCAATGAGAAAGTCATGAATGAATAAATAAGACGATTTCAAAAAGCAAAGAAACCCCGATCGGGGTTTCTTTTTTTACGACTGTTATCCTTTTTTCACACGAATTACATTATCCTCGACATCAATGACCATAGCTGTCACATTGTCTTCTTCCATCACTAGGTCCGCAATGCCATCCTCGACGTATTGCTGAATCACGCGACGCAATGGACGTGCCCCAAAGGAAGGATTGTAGCCCAGCTCAGCCAGCTTTTCTTTTGCGGCATCTGTCACGCTGATCTCCATTCCTTGCTCAGACAGATTGCCCTTGACATCTTGCAGCAGCAGATCGACGATTTTGACCAAATCCTGTTTTTCCAGATGGGCAAAGGAGATGATCGAGTCGAAGCGGTTCAGGAACTCCGGCTTGAAGTACGCTCCCAGAGAATCCAGCACGGTGACAGGCTCAGGCGCCTGTGCTCCAAAGCCAACGGAGATTTTACGCTCGCTCACACCAGCATTGCTCGTCGCAATGATAACCGTCTCCTTAAAATTCACCGTACGGCCTTGACTGTCTGTCAGACGACCATCCTCCAGAATTTGCAGGAACATGTGCATCACGTCCGGGTGTGCTTTTTCAATCTCATCCAGCAGGATAATGCTGTACGGGTTGCGGCGTACACGCTCTGTCAATTGACCTGCTTCTTCATGACCGACGTAGCCAGGAGGAGAACCGATCAATTTGGATACCGAGTGCTTCTCCATGTACTCGCTCATATCGAGGCGGATCATCGAATCGCGGGTACCAAACAGCTCCTCTGCCAGCGCTTTGGACAGCTCTGTTTTCCCTACGCCAGTCGGACCGACGAACAGGAAGGAAGCAATCGGTCTGTTTTTCGGTTTCAGGCCTGCACGACTGCGTCGAATCGCCTTCGCTACTTGTGTGACTGCCTCGGATTGACCAATAACTTTTGCTTCCAAATGGGCCGCCAGGTTCTTCATTTTCATCTGCTCATCACTTTGCAGCTTGGTTACCGGAATCCCGGTCTTTTGCTCGATCAAGGCTTGGATGTCTGTGACGTCAACCTGGACGCGTTGCTCCGTGCCTTCGATTTGATCCAGCTTCTCTAAAATACCCGCTTCCTCGTCTCTCAAACGGGCAGCTCGTTCGTATGCTTCTTGCTCCGTCGCTTCTTTTTTCTCCTGATTGATTTGCGCCAGCCGCTCATGCAGCTCTGTCGTATCAACCGTCGAGGATCTCAGATTCAAGCGCGAGCCCACTTCATCCATGAGATCAATCGCCTTGTCAGGCAAGAATCGATCCTGGATGTAACGATGGGAGTATTCCACGGAGGCACGGATGACATCATCCGAGTAAGCGACTTGGTGGAATGCTTCGTATTTCGGACGCAATCCTTTTAAAATCTCGATGGCTTGTTCTACGGTTGGTTCCTTGACCATAACTGGCTGCAGGCGGCGCTCCAGAGCAGCGTCTTTTTCAATGACGCGATACTCTTTTAGCGTAGTTGCCCCAATCAATTGCAACTCACCGCGAGCCAGTGCAGGCTTCAGGATGTTCCCTGCATCCATGGAGCCTTCCGCAGAGCCTGCTCCCACCAAGAGATGAATCTCATCCACAAACAGGATGACGTTTTTGCGTTTCTGCAGCTCGGCAATTACTTGCTTCATTTTTTCCTCGAACTGTCCACGTATTCCCGTCCCTGCCACCAGAGAGGCGACATCTAAAATGTACACCTGCTTGTTTTTCAACTTGGTCGGTACTTGCCCTTCCGTAATGCGCAGAGCCAGGCCTTCCGCAATCGCCGTCTTCCCGACGCCTGGCTCCCCGATCAGAACTGGATTGTTTTTGTTACGTCGGTTCAAAATCTCAATCACACGCTCGATTTCTTGTTCGCGTCCAATCACAGGGTCAATCAGTCCGGCACGTGCCGCATCGTTTAGATTACGGCCCAGGTCATCGAGGATGCCTCCACCGCGCTCTGGTGATTGTTGCTGCGGTTGGCCTGAAGACTTGCCTGGATTCACCCGACCTTGGGCAAAGCCTTGCAGGAACTCATCCAGTCCAGAGAAGGAGGAGAAAGGACTAAAGCCCATGCCCACTCCCATTTTATTAGTTAGCTTTGTTTTGCAATCCTGGCACAGATCGTACTTTTGTTGCTGATTTTGTACACGTATATGAACAGTCACAGTTGCTTCACGTTGTTTGCAGATTTCACAATGCATATTCAATCCCCCCAAAAGCTTTGTTTTGGAATTCAGAAGATCTTTGACCTTTTCTGACCTTCGTTGACTTTATTATAGTTTGACCTTCTTTGACTTTCAAGAGGGATTGTATGGTTTTTTAAACTTTGCTCTTTTTCAGGTAGGGAACGATTGAAAGTAACCCGATTACAGCTAAACAAGCACCTACCCACAATGGTGAAACAAGTCCATAGCCACTGCTGATTCCGATCCCACCTAAAGAAGAACCAATGGCAACTCCCAATGTAATAAAGGAAGTATGTACCGTGTTTACCATCGTCCCACTGCCTGCTGTTTTCATAACGCGTGCAATCATGGCCGGATTCATCGCTACGCCCGTCAACCCAATCAGAACAATGGACAGCACTGCGATCCATTTATTTTCGGCACCTACCGCAAACAGAACCAATGCCCCTAGGAGTATGCTTAATCCCGTTACAAGGATTCGCATGGTAAAACGATCGGCAAGTCTGCCAATCACGCTATTTCCGATCACGGTCGCGATACCGTAAAGGGCAAGCAAATACGGGATACTCGCATCCGAAAATGCCGTTACACCGGTAAGAATCGGAGTAAAATAACTAAACGCTGCGAACGTACCACCAATGATCAGCATACTCGTTGCATACGCGGCCCAAAGGTGTGGATTTTGAAAACTGGCAAGCTCATCCTTTCCATTCATCTGGTCTCTTTGTGCAGAGGAAGGGAGCATCCATTGAATCAAGATCCCTGATAATAATACGGCTACCGCAACAGCCCAAAAGCTCATTCTCCAGCCGAAATATTGTGCAATCACGGTTGTCAGAGGGAGCCCGATGACAGTAGCAATCATTAAGCCTGCCAAGACAATCGAAGCAGCCTTTCCCCGTGAATGAGGGGGAACCAAGCTGGCTGAAATACTGACGGAGATACCAAACGCTGCGGATGAAGCGATACCCGTTAGGATACGAGCAAGCATCATCGACTCGTAATTCCAAGCTATTGCCCCTAACGCTTGACCAATAAAGAAGACGGCAACCAAAGAAAGCAGCGCTTGTTTTCGGCGAATATGCAAGAGAGTTGCTGTCAGGACGGGACCTCCTATCACCATTGCCCCCGCATACGCCGTAATGAAATACCCGATGGATGGGATCGACACGCCAAAATCATCGGCAAGTTCATTCATCATCCCAGCCACCATAAATTCAGAAGTCGTCATCGCAAAAATCGCTACCGCTAACAAATAAATAATCGACGGCATTAAGGAACACTCCTTATCTAATTATTGTAACAATCGGTACAAAAATCACTCAAAAAAAGAGCGCATTACGCGCCGAAGATAGATTCTATCGTGCCATTCATGATTTGTTCAGCCAATGTCCGATTCTGTGTGGATGTATTCAACACACGAAAGCCGTAGTAACTGCTTAAAAATAAGCTTGCCAAATCCACCGCAGATCGTTTTTTGGAGATTTCGCCCGTTCGCAAGCCTTCCTCCATCACTTTTTCCATGGTCTGCTTCAGAAGTTCAACATGTCTGGAGACAATTTCTTCAATCTTGGGATCTTCTTTTGCCCGTTCCAATCCCGCATTGATCAGCAAACACCCCTTTGGATTCGTAGATTCAAAGTCTTCCACCAATGCCCAAGCCAAAAAATTTTGCAACCGTTCTTTCACAGAACCCGGACTCTCCAATAATGCCCGCTGTTCACGAAGCCCGGTATCGTGATAGTGTTCCACCACTGCGAGATACAGGTCCTGTTTGCTGCCAAACGTATTGTACAAGCTGCCTTTCCCCAGTCCAGTATCACTGCATAAATCATGTGTAGAACAACCATTGTAGCCTTTTGACCAAAATGTTTTCATAGCCACATCTACGATGGACGCGTAATCAAAATCACGAGGTCTGCCGCGTTTGCTCACCGGAATCCTCCTTTCGTTTCCAACTGTTATGGAAATCTTACACATTTTGTACCGCTCGGTCAACAAATGAACTATCCGCAACTGTAACTACGCATAAAGAAAAAACCTATTTTGAAAATCATTTCTCAAAATAGGCTTGCTCATTGATTATATTCTCTCTAAATCAGTTACTGTTTTTTCGTTTACTTGATCTCCAGTATTCAGCGTCGACTTTGGTTCAAGCAATAATACATGAACCTCTTCCTCTGCAACTGGCATATGCTCTACCCCTTTTGGAACAATGACAAATTCCCCTTCGTTTAACCAAATATCTTTATCCCGAAACTTGATAAGCAGTTTCCCTTTCACTACTAAAAACATTTCATCCTCATTTTCATGCTGATGCCAGACAAACTCTCCTTTTAATTTGACTAGCTTTACATAGGAGTCATTGATTTCTCCTGCAATTTTGGGACTCCAATGCTCATCGAATAACGAAAATTTTTCAGCTAAATTGACCTTTTCCACCATTTTCCCCTCCATTAAAAAGAGTATGCCTGTACTTCATCAAAAGTAGGCAGGGATGGCTGCGCACCATTCCTTGTAACGACAATCGCTGCGACTTTGCTGGCGAAAGTGGCCGCTTCGGTTTCGGTCATTCCTTGTGTGATCCCAACCGCAAAAGCTGCCGTAAATGAATCGCCTGCCGCAGTTGTATCCACTGGCTCTACGCGGAAAGCAGGGATATGGGTCGCCTTATCGGCGGTGACTAAGAGAGCGCCCTTTTCCCCCAACGTCACGATGACGCGCTTTGGTCCACCAGACAAAAGCTTTTTGGCAGCAGCATGCACTTCGTCTATCGTGGATACAGGCATTCCTGTGAGAATAGAAAGCTCTGTTTCATTTGGGGTTAAGGTATGTACATGAGTTAATAGCTCGCTGGATAGCTTGCGTGCAGGTGCCGGATTTAAAATGACCAGCTTGCCGAGTCGAGCCGCCTCTTTGACTGTATATTCCACGACAGGCATCGGGATTTCCAATTGGAGCAATACGACGTCGCTGTCCTTTAAAATAGACAAATGGTCTGCAATATGCTCTGTGCTGACGAGCGCATTCGCTCCTGGAACAAGCACGATGTTATTTTCCCCATCGTCACTTACATTGATAAAAGCCATGCCTGTCGTACCTGAGCATTTGATCCCCTCTATGTGAACGTGCGCATCTGTTAGCCCTCCCAGCATAACTCGGCCGTTCTCATCCTCTCCTACCATTCCAATCATGGAGACATGCCCACCCAGGCGAGACGCTGCTACCGCCTGATTCGCTCCCTTTCCACCCGGGATCAGCTCGAAGTGATGGCTTGCGATCGTTTCTCCTGCTTTGGGTAAATGATGTACATGGGTTACGAGATCCATATTGATGCTTCCTACTACTGCGATTTTCACGACGAGCCCTCCTAGCTAATCTCGAACATGATGATTCGGTCGGTTACAAAATAGTGCTTTTCATTCAAGAAGTCAACGTATTTTCTCGGGATTGTTCCTAAGACTTGGAGCATAGCACATCTATTCGATATAATGAACCAATCTTCTATCATCCGGAGGTAACCAGATGGAGCCGATTATCCAACATCCTTGGAACATTGATGAGCAAGAGGCCATCAACTTACAACGACAGCTAGCCCAGCAAGTAAAAAAAGAAGATCAACTCGCGGACGTACGCTTTATCGCCGGGGTAGATGTCGCTTATCATGCCGAGTCTGATTTGTTAGTTGCTGGTGTCGTGATCCTCGACGCCACTTCCCTGCAAGTCGTCGAGTCTGTCGTCATTCAAGACACCGTCGAATTCCCGTATATTCCCGGCTTATTCTCTTTTCGAGAGCTGCCTCCGTTGGTACGTGCATTCAAGGGGCTCAAAACAACACCGCAGCTCGTCGTCTGCGATGGGCAAGGAATCGCTCACCCGCGAAGATTCGGACTCGCCAGTCATTTGGGCGTCCTGTTTGACATTCCTACCATTGGCTGTGGAAAAACGAGACTGCTAGGAGAATACGAAGAACCAGCACAGGTAAGAGGTGCGTATTCCCCTTTGCTCGATCAGGGTGAAATCATCGGCGGAGTCTTGCGCACACAACCGAATATCAAACCGATATTCGTCTCAATCGGGCACGGAATCTCTTTGCCAACCGCATGCGCATGGATCACCACGCTCTCACCCAAATATCGTTTGCCCGCAACCACACGCCAAGCGGATCAACTCGTGAATAAAGTATCAGCGGAGTTAAATAGCAGCCGCTAATGGAGTGTCGGCCATACATTCACATCGTGCTCGTCCAGAACTGCTTCAATCTGATCTCCTTGGAAAACGACAATGTAGCCTCGTGGCAGAGCCATCGCCTGCAAAAGAGAGGGACGTAGCTCTAGCAGTTGGTAAACGTAGTATGACTTTAGCTGGTCACTGTCTACTTCGCCTTCCACAGGCCCAAGATACCACCCGGAGTCACCTTTTCGAACATCCTCTGCACGCTGCAAATAGACGTGTTCTTGTTCAAATGCACCTTTTGCCACCACAATTTTATCTTGGAACAAAGCAGCTTCCCCTTCTGCTCGCACCGTTTGCAAGCAGTTGTTTTGCGCCATTTGCACGACCAAGGACACAGTCAGGTCAGAAGTTGTTTCGGAAAAAGGGTTCGCCCCGTAGTCGGGTGCCATGATCTCCATACACCCATCCCGTTCGAAAACCAGCAGGATGGTCCATCCTACCTGAATTTTCGCACCGTTCTTGATCGGACCCATCTCGTCTTCTACATCAGAGAATACGTCCAACAGAAAGTCTGCTTGCTTCACCAAAAAATCTTGGCAGGTCACGACAAATGTACGGTTATGAATCTGTTTGGAGCGTTGGCAGAGTCGGGTCTCTTTCTCAACTGACATGTACCTCTCCCTTTCTGCATGATCGGAATTGCTACTATCTTCAGGATAACACGAATAGGAGAAAACCTCCGTGTAAAAAAACAAGGCATGTTCCTCCTCGGTGATTCGAGTTGGAATATGCCTTGTAGTGGCCTTTGTATCGTCCCTTATTGCCCTTCCATGCCGATTAAAATAAACGTGATAATTGCGGTTATCGTACCAAATACGAAATATAAACCAAAAAGAATCGCCATTAACAACAAGCCGGCTTTTGCCCAGTTTTTACGATTCAGATTCCCATCTGAACCAAAAGCCCACACAAATAACAAAACAATATTCGCGATCGGAATCATCATGAACAACGAGACGATTATCCAATCTTTCATCGTCATGACCTTTTCGTTTTCCGCTACGCTTCCTTCCACATGCGTTTGGTGATCCATTCTATACCCTCCAGATTTTTTGCCAATCCACCGTTCTCGCTATTGTTCAACCGATGCTCCAATGAATGCCAAGATCAGAATAAAAAAGAATACGCATAAGTACAACCCGATGCAAACGCCCATAATCAGCAAGTTCGCTTTTGCCCAGTTCTTTCTGTTTAGATTGCCTTCACTGCCAAATGCCCAAACGAAATACATCACGAGATTGACCACGGGCACCATCATAATTAAAAAAGTAATCAACCATTCCTTGACCGACATGACCCGCTCATTTTCAGGCACGCTCACTTGCATTTGCTGTTGATGTTGCTGCTGTTCCAATTGGAAACCTCCCTGTTCTGTCATGATCAAACGTTCTCTACCCGCAGCGTGCGAATCAGCGCATGGGCCAAAGGCTGCCACACGAGCACTTCCTCAGACTCAAAATGAAAACTCCCGAGAAGTGCCCGCCCGTTTACTGATGTCGCGAACAAGATTTGATAGTAGGTTTTGTCCTCGACCGGGATAATGAATTCGCTGCAGGCAACTCTGCATCCATCCAGCTCGATCAGCTCATGATGTACAACCTGCAAGCCTGCCTGCGCCTTTTTGACTTGTGCTGTCATCGCCTGCACAAACGGTTCTACGCCGCTCATCGTCAACGGATGTGCCATATGATTCATGCCGAGCATGACCGCGCTCTCTTCCTCTTTATAGGAAATCTGCTCGTGCTGAGAATTCCCGCCGCTATTTGACCCGCGTCCCCTCGGCATGAGCTGCATCGAACGGGGCAGCTGAATGCCAACCTGCCCGTCAAAGAGGAGATTCTCCGCGAATTCGAATCTGCGTCCTTCGTACTCCAGGCAGCCTTTTCGCACGCCATCCAGACACTCGGCAAGCGTCAATTTCACCTGCTGTTCTTCCATTTCAGCGAGTTGACGCCGTGCCTGGATACTGTTCCATACATCCAAAATCTTTTCATCCCAGTAGATCGTCATAGCTCCCTCCGCAGTGCCTGCTCTACTTTTTGCAAAACAAATCCGTTCAAGCTTCTGCGAAGGAAGCTTTCCGCAGCATCCAGACTCACCACGATATACGGCTCCAAGATCCCTTGAACTTTAAAGAAATGATGTGCCTTTATCTTATCGGTATCTAATACAAGTCTCTTTACCGTTCCATTCAAATGAAACGCAGTCTCCATGGAAAGGCAATCTACAGCAGGTACTTGCATGACCCAGTAGACGTTTCGCAGGTTGGTTTCACTGTCAATCAAATCGACGCGCTTCCATTGTACGCTCGGATTGTATTTGGCAGTAATGGTTTTCATCCGCTCCGAAATCATCGGCAGTGGCTTTTCCAACCAATCTGTGTAGGCGTGGGTACCATCCGCGTTGACCTCAAGAACGGATATCGGCGGGAGTTGCTCGAAGGTGTTTTCCTTTTGCAGCCCCAGACCCGCTGGTACAACCTTTTGAGCGATTCGACTGTCATCTGCTAGCAAATAATAATCGCGCATGTCATCCCGCCTCCTTTATTCCGTTTTCCACTCAATCTGCTGCATCTGTGCTTCACTCAACGCAAAACGCCCACGATCCTTTTCGAAAAAAACGGTATTTTGCATATTCGCTCCATGAAAATTCGCATGATACAGACGAGAATGGCGAAAATCCGCTCCTTGCAAATCAGCATAGGCAAATTGAACACCGAGTAAGCCCGGTACACGATGCAGCTCGTCCGCACTGACTCCTTGTCCTTCGGCATAAGAGAAGATGGCTCCACTCAAGTCAGCATGACGAAAATCGGCATCACAAAGAAGCGAATGACTGAAATCTGTGCGTTGAAGCTTGCTCTTTACCCATCTTGTTCCGAATAGGACACACTCACGGAACTGACTGTCTGCAAAATTACTGCCGCTAAAATCGCAATAGCGCAAATCTAATGCTTCTACCATGCTTCGCGGCAAATCCATGTAGGCGAATGTTTCATGGGTGCAAAACGTTCCTTTCGGTTGCCCAAGCAAGCTTCTGCTCTCCTTCTCCTCCCGCTTGTTCCGCTCATCTACGTACACCACTTCACTGATGTCTTTGAATTCCCCCACTCGTATGTACAAACGATCTGCTTTCCTAATCTGTTGGTACTCAGGCAGCTTAATGAGCTCCGGAATCGCTACTCGGGCAAGCGCTGTGACAAACTGACCGAATAGCTCCATTTCCTTTAGCACCATATACTCCACATCAGCAGCGTGTATGATCCCCATGTACATTTTTCGGCGTTCGTCCAGTAGCGAAATGAGCTTGGAAGCCTCTTGCAAAGCCCATGCAGCATTGTAACGTGCATAACATTCTACTGGCTCCCAGTACCATTGCTCCGTATAAGCCTCTATCAAAAGTGTGTACGTGCCATCCAATACGGTTGTCCGCAGCAATGAATAGTGAATAAAACCGACAGGGGGTAGCTCCTCGTTGCTCTGCATGAACTCAATATGCAGGAGCATTTGCCGAAAAGACTCCACGAACTCCCGGACGAGCTGGTCCTTGTTTTGTTGGAAATAGCGCTCGAGTGCCGCTACGCTTTCAGCCAATGCTGGTAGAAAGGTGTTATCGTTCAAATGCTGGAGCGCTTCCTCTTTTTTCATCGATGCAAGTGCCCCCCTAGTTCATCTTGATTTCCGAACCTTTCAGCTCGATCTTGTCTTCCAGTTTGATCGTATTTCCTTTTCCACTCAGCTCTATTTTATCCGCACTAATATGAAGAGAAGCAGCTGATAGCTTCATGTCCTTATCCGCCGTTATATTCACGTTCTGGCTACTCTTGATATCGATTCCATTCGTATCACTGATCGTGATCGACATATCTCCTGTCGTGATCACAATTTTGTCAGGAGCCAGCACGATTTCCTTGCCATATTTGGTACGAAACGTCTTTACAGCAGGGTCCTTCATCCGGTCTCCACCACCACCTGCACCTGCGTTGCTTTTCGGTGTGGCTTTCTTTTTGGGAGCTGGCTTGTCGTCCTCCGGGATTTCCTTGAGAACAGAGCTGATCGCGATACCGTCCTCTTCTTTTTTGCTCGGGAAATAAATCCGAATCTGGTCATTCAGCTCTGGCATGACGTACCATCCGGTTTGATCCTCGGAGGCATAAATGGTGGAGTAAGGGAACCAGTATGCCGTACTCTGATCCTGCTGATCATCCATGTCCAGCTTGGCCCGCACATTGTCTTTCTGGACTTGCAGCACCCGGCCTTGGATGGACGCCCCGATGATCGCATGGTTATACTGTTTTTTTCGCGCCAGACCTAGCCGCGGATAAAGCTTGTATGTGTGCGTGACAATGCCTTCCTTCATCTCTGTGACCGCTTCTCCGACGACAAGTGGTCTGGATTTGAAATTCACCTCATTGCCTACCTCCAGCACTCGTTCGCTCTGCACTTCATACACGGTATAGTCCTGGTCATCGATTCCCGGAACCTTGTTCTCCGCATCACTCTGATAATCCCCGACACGCTTGTGCACCGTATAATGACTAACGGCCAGCTTTCCTTTATCTTGACCTTTTGGCAAACCGAAATAAAACTTGGGAATGTCAAAAGCCGTTGTCGGGATCAAACCTGTATAAAAACGCGATGCCATCCTCTTCAGAAACTGCCAATCGGTTTCCTCATACTGCATCACAAAAGTATTCAAAGCTTTGCCGTTCGTAACTGAGTCAATAAAGTCAGCTTTTCCGTACCCGGACAGCACCGTTTTCACGAGCCCCGCATAAGTCATCGCCGGGTTTTGAAACGAACGTTTTCTCGTTTTGACATCCAACAAATACGTATGAGAAATAGCCTCCAGCGACAAGTAATAAATATCGCGAACCGCTTTGACATGGACGCGCAGAACGATGCCCTGGAACCATGTTTTCGGTTTGCCCGATTCATCAGCCAGTGCCACGCTGATCAGTGTTTGCGCATTTGTCTGGTTCACGTAGCTATCTTTTCGCTCTTCAGAAATGATCCCCGTGAGTGTCAGTCGTGCATGCTCGTTCATCTTTTTCACGACTTTTATCGTTTGCAAATGCGTAAACTCATAGGGCGAAACTTGTATATCTCCATAAGTGAGTGTTCGATTGCTCATGGTATCCCCTCCCTGCCAGATGAATCCCCCTCCTCCGATGCTCCTAGGGAAATGGATTCATCTTTCCAAATAAGACCATTATTTTACATACAATCTTACAATCGGTATTATTTGGGATTTTTTGAATGGGTCGTTAGTCCTGAATGATATGATTTTGAGGCAAGGAGAGGGGCTTTGTACCTTTAATATCCCTTAAAATCGTCGCAGACCCTTGAATTCGTTTCCTATTTATTCATAACGGCTTCCTGCAATTAAAATGGTAGCAAACAAATTCCAATCTACACCTTCAAGATCAGCTAACATATTATCACAATCCTCAATCCATGATTCCATCCCACTTAGGAACTCTTCAAGGGACATATTCGCCCACTCTTTTTTATTTTGCTGATAATCCTTAATCAAATGAGAAATGAATTGAACCATATCCTCTCTACTCTCAACCGTACTCGCTCTCTCAAGAATATCCATGTGAAACTCCTCCCACCCCATGTCTTTATCTTCCATTTTATTATAGATGTTTTAACGGAGCTTGAAGAATTGGGGAATGAAAAAAGCCCGCTGGCGTGCAACGGACTTTCTGTCTCTTATGTGAAGGGGAACATCTGTCTAGTCAATAACAGGATTCGGGCTGTCACTATTCTCGTAGACGTTCCTTATTGAATAATCTCGGAAATTGCTTGCTTTTGCTCCAAAATCTCGCTTTGTACCTGTATCAGTTCTTTCAACAGATTAGCAGCCTCTTTCAAGGATGTCGCTGCTGGCTCCTTGTCACCAGCCTTGAATGCTTCTTTTGCTTCTTTCACTGTGTTTTTCTCATTTGCTTTCAATTCTTTTGCTTGCTCTTTGTTCTCTTTCTTTTCAGTGCGGATTGGCTTCAATTGTTGATTCATCTCTTTGAAGGACGCTTTTTTCTCTTTTACCTGGGTCAACTCTGTTTGGATATGCGCCAGTTTTTCTTCGATGGCGGTATGGTTTGCGGCGATTTCTGCCTTGATGCTCGCTACCTTTTCTTTATTCTTTGCTTTCTTCGCTTCTTTCAATTCAGCAGACAGCGCCTTGTTCTCTTCGCGGAGTGGCTTTGTCTCTGCCAGCGCGCTTTTCACGGTTTCACGTACTTCTGGCGTCACATCGCCCCAAAGAATGTCCCATGCTTGTTTGTTAGTCTGGGTTTGAGCCTCTAGTTTATCTTGGAGAGCTTTTTGCTCTACTTGCAGTGCTTTTAGCGCTTGAACTTCAGGCAGGCTGCTCCACCCTGCTCCTTTTCCTTCTTTCTCCGCCGCAAAAGCTCCTACCGCACTCGTTGCCAACAAGCACGCTGCGACTACAGATACGGAAAGCATTTTTTTCATGTGTGAACACTCCCTGTCTCCTATTGTTTCTTGCAAATAAATCGTACCGTACGAGCGTCAGGAATGTTCGGGATAACCTCGTGAAAAGTAAGGGGAAAGTGTGGGATTTGGGGAAAACGCAAAAAACCCAGGGAAGGCCTGGGCCGATCCGAATCGTCAATCAGAGAAAACTATTTGATATAACTGTTCTTGGTGTAATCTGGTTCCACTTGCAAAATGACATCTCCAAATTCAAATTCTTTCAAAGATGGCAGCAATATCAGCTTCATTATCGGAATCAAATGAAATAAACTGTGTACAATCAAACGTTACATATGACATAGCCTCACCTCATACTGCTCGATTAAAATGATGAAAAGTTCACGCTATTCTTGATGATTTTATCTAAAAACTGATCAAGCGAAGATGCAATTTGTTCAACTTCTTCAAATTCAGGTTCAGAACCGCATACTATTGAACCAAATTCAATTGCGAGATCTATTGCAAAAAAGGTATAACCATTTCTTACAGATAAAGCTATGGGCAAATACCTGTCCCAAAATTTTGTAATTTCTTGTTTCCATGAGTCATCGTCTCACGCCGATTCTAAACTTATTTTCTCAAACTCATCCCAACTAAACGCTAGTTCTACTTCTCGGTTAAAATTGTTTACACATTAAAACCAAGATTTTTCGTCTTCTGCTACACAAGTATCTACCAGTTTAAGAAATTGAATAAATTGTTCGGATATTACTGGATATCGATTAACGATTTCATTCGTCAATGTTAGTTCACCATTGATCCGCTTTTGAACTTCCCATCCTTTTTCTTCAGCCCACGTGAGAAATTCTATTATTTTTTCCATTCTTATTGCCTCCTGATTATGATAGTGGAGCATAAAAAAAGAAACCCAAGACGAGCTGACAATATTACTCGCTTGAGGTATAGGTAGTACTTAGTCCACTATCTCATTGTTAATCTAAATCGGTACCATCATATGCATCTCCAAGAGACTCAAAATCATCTTCATACCAATACCATGTTGTGCCTTCACCTTTTGACTCTATAAGTCTATTCAGTAAGTCCGTAAACGAGTTGGCTATAATCGCACAACTACCTGCAATAGCATGACAATCCCAATGACTGTCATAACATTTACCTAATCTATCTTTATGAAGATCAATTGTTAGATAGTCTCCATTTCTATCATCGGCTATGATAAACCAATTAGAAGAGATATCAGATTCACATAACTCTTTTACTATAACGGGATTTGCTAATTCGAATTTTTTTGGAGATACAATGTCTACACCAAAATCTTCATCTTTAAATAATTCAATTCCCCCGCAAAGTTCATAGAACTCTTTCACGTCATCTGGTAATATGTGTGGGTATTCAATCTTAGGTAAACCTAGAGATGGATGTATAATGCAATTATCAAAACCTTTTATTTCGTCGATAATTTCTTTGATATTCATTCATTACTCCCTCCATTTCCATTAGTCGACCACATTTCGTGTCGTCATACCATTCTAGGTCGGTGAGGTGTCCCCTAATCACCTACCTTGGTGTTGGTGGTTCCTTAGTTCCTTCATTAGGAAGGTCGTTATTTCTCGGCCTCATTGTAAGACCTCTAAAACTTCAATATCTTTTTCAATTCTCACTTTGATCTTCTCGGCTTTAGTTTTTACTGCAACATACAAACGGCTATTACCATCTCTAGCGACAAGTTGACCTTTAACATTTACTACACTAATTGGTGGGAAATTTTCACCTGATCTGGCCCTTGTTTTACAACTTTGGTAATTGGGACCTTACCGTTCGAGGTGTCAAATGACTTGTTTATTGATTCTTGTGCAAAATTTACCATTTTAGGGTTAACCTCAATTATGTTATCCCCACGGATAACGTCCCGGTCGAGGTAAATGCTTTAGCCCGGGAGTGTAATACGGTACCCACATGTAATACAAACCATTCGGGTCGGCTATTACTCCATCGAGACGATTATAACTAAACGGCTACTTGTGCCATCCCTCGTTCTTTTCCGCTTAATATCCTCGGATAATGTCCGTCCTTATGGTCAACCAACTGGTCAAACCTCTTAACCCTCTCGAGTAACATCCCGATATCTGTTGCTACCTATTATGTCACTGCAAGAGCATCTCAACTCTGCCGCCTGTTACCGTAACTCTCGTACTCCTAGCAATAGTCAATGACATCCTCGTAACCGATAATACTGTGCTCATGCCTGAGTAATTAAACCTACTTTATTCTGCACTTGTTTTAGCCATATACTTTTCTTATTTTAACTTGGATATGAAAAAAGCTCATTCCTTCTAAATGTTCAAGTTGGAATAAGCTTTCTAAGTTTATTAAGTTTAGTGTATGGTTTGAGGGCTTTATTGTACTGCCTTTGTTGTTATTTGATAGAGATTTAGAATAAATCCCATGTGCCTAAAAACTATTACCCGAGATCAATAAATTTTACCATTCTACCTCCTTCCATTCAAAAGAATATGCTAACACATCAATGCAAGAATCATGACCACGCAATACCCAATGCTTTACTCTAGGGGATATGAAACCAAAAGTTTCTTTTAAGTTCGATTCAACAACTTCATAAAATCCTGGATTTGGGCAAATATCGGTTTTGTTCCACTCATCACCTATAGACAAACCTCCATAATAGTAAGAGTCAAATATGCTGAAATCATATCTCTCATAACCATCCATTTTTCCATATATATTAAAAAGACATATTGGAGTAAATTTAATTTCGATGATTACACTTCCAGCTTTATTATATTCTTCGTCTGGTATGTCACCTCCGTATTTCAACTCTAGGTTAGCAATAACCTTATCATAGTGTTTAGTATTATATCCGCACATAACTTGTACACTTACTTCGCGATTTTCATAACCAATAAAACTAGCAAAATCATGAGATGGACTTATCATCCATGGCACCTTAACAGGTACAACTTTCATTTTGATCATATATTTACCTCCGCATCTCTATGGAAGTCTTACAATATCTAGTATTTCCAAATTGTTCGGTCCAACAGTTACTGGAATTGCTCTCCCAGGCATATTAAATGTCTCTCCACGATGCTTTATTGGTTTATTTTCCAACAAGCTTGGGTCCAATAGATTTAAAACATCTTGGCTAGGTATTATTTCTTTTGTTTTAGTTGGTTTTAATCCTGCCATACTTAATACTGCAAGAGTTCTATTACTTTCAGCTACTTTTTGTCCACTGTTAGGGTAAATGAAATATTTAACCTCAAATTGATCAGGATGTAAATTACCAGACTTCAAATCTGCCGCTACATCTGCCAATTTCCGTCCCTCAATATAATCTGGTGCACCACTGTTAATCCTAAATGTATCGGATATACGCCTTTGTCCGAAGAGTATTTCCTGAGTATCACCTGTCCCCTTTTTCGCAGGTGCCCATTTACCTGTTTTATTATTGTAATCATAGGTTCTTTGTTGCTTACGTTTATAATATCCACCATAAGCATCAACACCCGTCTCCTCTTTACACTTCATCAACCCCAACGGATCAATGAACCCAATCGGATCCCCATTTACATAAGCAAAACGGTTAAACCGTCTGCCCGTCCGTCATATCCCCTTGGAGCACATCTCGATTCAGGAACCGCTTCAATCCGGGATGGTAATACCGTGCCCGCATGTAGTACAACCCATTCGGATCGGTCATGACTCCATCCCGGCCGTTATAGCAAAACGGCTGTTTCGTCCTGCCCTCGTGTACTTCCAGTTCCCCATACAATCCGTAGGTATAACGGTCTGTGACTCGACCATGCTCGTCGGTCAACAGGGTCGTGCTTCCGCGCGTATCCGCGTGATAGGACAAATAGTCGCCTTGCGCATCCTCACGGCCAATGAGCCCCAGTCCATATACATAATACGCTTTGGCTGCTCCATTTTCCTCCAGCTCCATAAGAACCTGAGTCAGGTCAGCGTTTTGATCGACCACATACCGTGTCGTCTTACCGTTCCAAGTCATGGAGGTACGGACGTATTCGGCATCATAGGTGTAGCGAGCTTGTCCGGCACGGACGAGACGATTGCGGGCATCGTATGCATACGTTTCTGACTGTTGCTTGTCCGGGAACAACAGCAGATTACCGTCCTCGTCATACTGAACCGTTTGACCATCTACGGTGACCAGTCGGTTGTCCTTGGCGTATGTCATCGCCGTAGCAAGACTCGAACCTGAATCTCCAATAGCGGTAATATTCCCGCCCTGGTCATAGGTATAGAGAATCTTGCGTCCTGCCATAGCTCCGCTCGTCAGACGCCGCAGGGCATCATAGGTGTACTGCTTTTCTTCCTCTTGGATGATCTGCCCGAGCTCGTTGTACACAAACCGATATTGCTGGAGCATGACGCCTTGCGCATTTTGATCCCAAAGACGCAAAAGCTGTCCGGCTGTGTCATAGTGACGTTGCTCTACCGTACCGTTCGGTCGCTCTGTGCGGATGAGGCGGTAATTTTCATCGTACGTGTACCTTGTGACACGACCTGCCCAGTCTGTGACCGTGGTCAATTGACCTGCGAGATCGTAGGTATAGCGAACCGACTTGCCGTCTGGATAGACGAGCGTTGCCAGTCTGCCTCCCGCATCGTAGGTGTACTGGAGCGTATTCCCATACTGATCTGTACTGGAGACGATTCGTCCCAAAAGATCGTAGGTACGGCGCTTAGTGTCTTTTCCATCTTCTTTGACACTTACCACGCGACCCTCGGCGTCGAAAGTCCTGCGAACAGTCCCCGCTTCGTCCTGCTGCTCAATGAGCTGTCCAGCTGCATCGAAGCGGTAATGCGTTTCCTGACCGCGCGCATTGGTCTTGTCGGTCAGCCATCCGCGCTTGTCATAGCGGTAGGTCGTTCCTTCTCCGGTTGCGTTGCGTTCAGCTAGAAGCAAACCACTGGCATCGTAGGAGAGGGTGGTGGCATTGCCATTGGCATCCGTATAGCTCGTTAGACGGCCTTCACCGTCGTATTGCTGCTTGTATATGGCTGCTTCATTTTCCAATACCTCTGTCAGTCGTGCGGCTGCATCGTAGGAGAATTTGTTTTTTTGTCCAGCCGCATTCGTCTTAGCTATGACTTGATGAAGCTTGTTGAATTGGTATTGGGTTGTTCGTCCGAGACCGTCAATATGGGCAAGAATATTGCCTGCGCCATCATAGGTGAGCCCACTCACCTTCTGTCCGGATGCATCATAGACAGCCGTTAAGCGCCCGGCAGCATCGTATTCATAGCGCTGGGTGTTCCCCAAAGGGTCGATGACTGATGTCACTCTGCCCATGGCATCGCGTTCGAGACTGGTCTTCGCCCCGGTTGGGTCTACCACCCCAATGATTTGCCACTCTTTGTCATACTCATAACGAGTGACTTCACCGTAGACGTTCATTATGGATTCTACTTTTTCTGTAATCGTGTATCCGATCTTCGTCGATACTCCGGTCGGTGTTGTTTCCTCCACGCGACAATCCTGTGTATCGTACGTAAAGGAATGCATCCTTCCAAGAGGGTCTGTGACACCAACAAGATTATCGTTGGCATCGAATACCTGACGCAGCGAACCCCCATAAGCATCTGTAAAGGTTGTCATCCTGCCTGTAGGGTCGAAGCCAACACGGAAGATGCGGCCTTCTGGGTCCTGAGCGGAAACAAGCATTCCCTGTCCATCGTAATGATAAGTGGTTTTTGCTCCTGTAAAATCAATATAAGTGCTTCTTTGCCCGTGCTCGTTATACCCGATGGAAGAGGTGCAGCCGTCTGGTCGTGTAATGCTAACCAGCCGATCGTGCTCATCATAGGCGTAAGTCGTGACTCCGCCTTCCGCGTCTTCTTCTGCTATCAGTAGGTCATTCTCGTTGTACGTATACGTCGTTATATTGCCAAGAGGATCTGTCTCTTTTACCAGATTCCCGCGAAGGTCATACGTGTAAGTGGTTGTTTCGCCCGCTCCGTTTGTTTCAGATGTCGTTTGTCCCCACTCATTATAGGAGTATTTAGTGACCGTACCATCCTTCTCAGTCTTTTCCAGCAACTGGCCATTGTCGTCATGGACCATGACCTCGACATGCCCATTGCCGTCTGTGAAGGTCGTGACCATCATGCCCGGGCGGCTCTCGGTATCGTAGTGAATATAACCAGGGATGCCTGCTGCGTCTGTCTGGCAGATGATGCGTCCTTCTTCGTCAAACGTATTCGTGTAGACGATGACGCCATCGGATGCCAGAGATTCCAGTTGGTCATTTCCTGTATAGGACAAGTCAGTGACAACACCATTAGGATTGGTGTAGCGAGTCATCCTACGTTCGGCATCATACAAAAAGCGAAGGGAACGAGTCCCATCAGACAATGCTGACACCAAACCATCCGCCCCATACTCCAGTGAAAACGCTCGACGACTCCGCTCTTCTGTCAAGTGATTCAGCCTGCCATGCTGATCATAGCTAAAGAGCAGAGACATTCCGGCAGCTACCGTATGGCGAAGTGCTTGTCCATTTCTGGCAAAATCGTACGTCTCTCTCGTTTCCTTGACCCACAGCGTATAGCCGTCTTGTCTTTCCCGCAGTTCGTCAAAAAAGACATCCGCATCGCTGGACCGGTATAAGCCGCCTTGACTACGAGTAAAGGTATTGGCGCGGCCAGCATTCCACCACACCGTAATTTCTTCGCGTGTCTCATCCACGAATTCCAGGCGCATTTCGTAATTGTGCGTCCATGCTTTACCCAGTGCTCCCTCTTGCAAAAGCAATGAGTTGTAATGCAGCTCAAACGTCCACGTCTCCGCTGCGTACAGCTTGAGGGCAGGATGAACAATAAACTGCGCTCCGGTACCACCATGAACCGGGTCTTTGATGCAGCTTTTCGGTTTTACTTTTTTGACGTTCATCTTTCTTACCTTGCCTGGTTTCTTGTGCTTCCCTTTGATTCTTTTCCGAGCCCAGGCCATTCCCGTTACGGTCGAGAAGACACCATCCGTCGCATAATCTAATGCCTCAGATCCGGCTTCCTTGATCACTTCTTTCACAACAGGTTTCTGCATGAACTTGCCGACCATGCTCTTCTTCAGCTTCTGCACAGCGGCAAGCTTGTCCATGCTCTCCTGAATGTTCCGCGCAGCAGTGACGACCTTGCCTTTCACTGCGCTTGCTGCATTGGCCGTCGCTTTTGTTGCCTTCACTGCTTTCGTCGTCAGCTTGGCGCAGTCACTGCCGTACCCGCACCTTCGCTCATTTGATTTTGAACATGCAAAAAAGGCTGACTCCATCTTATTGTTGAAAGATGGAATCAACCTTTGAAAGTTTATCATGTGATAGTAATGTTACTTATTGTACGTGCTTTTTATTGTAATGTACGGTTCTTTTTTAGTATATTGTCCTTATATTTTTCCACCCATTTCTTCGAACCAATCATTGAATATATGACTAGGTAATTTTTCAGGATCATTAGTATACTTTATCTCGTAACTGTATTGAGCTTTTAATTTGTTCTCAGATACGTTATAAACCAATTTCATCTCTGTGGGCATTTCCCTGTTATTTTTCTTACATAAATCACTAATTTCACGTAAGTTTTTATTAAGAATATTGAGTAAAGTTACTTGTCTCTCTTTTGATATATCATAGCTAGGTCTTGAATTACTATTAGTGTCTAATACTGCATCATTAACCTTGTGTTTTTTTACAATAGCTTTGTTAATTTGATAAAATACATCTGTACTAAATTGTCCATATTCATTCGAGGCATATATATATATCATATCAGCTTTATTATTTACATACTCAAGACAAATGGAGACCATATCTGCCTGTAGTTCTGAAAAATAATCTTCAAATACTTTTGTCATAGTCCAATCTCCTTTAATTTACTAAATCAAAAACTTTTAGCTCACCATCTATTATGTAACTTACATTAAAACTAGACGGTCTAAGCGAATCCCCCTCATAATTTACTTTTACATCAACAGACACTTGTTTAGGCGGATTCTCTTTTAAAGCTCTTGCCCATTCATTTTCAATTTTCTTATAAGTACTGAGATTAACCTTACTTGACTGGGATACAAGGTTATCGATATCTGGTGAACCACCAAACCTATCACCTGCCAAATGCCCTGCATGGTCTCCAGGTTCCTTACCTGGCGTATTTGATTCATGTGGTAATCGTTCATCTCTTGCAGTTAATTTTAGATCATCTGTTTTAAAGCTTTCAATTCTGCCTAGATGATCAGTTTCATAGTCATATTTGTGTTCACCTGCTTTGTACTGCACATTCGGTTTAAGTTTTCCTGTTTCATCAAATGGATTATCAACAAATGTTTTATTAGGACCATTTCCGGATCCATCAATTTCAGGCGGCTTCTCCGGCGGCTTTTGATTCGGCTTCTGCCCATTCGGTCCCCCGTATGTTTCGCGCCACTTCAGTTGGTTCTCTGTAGGGGCAAGCTCCACTACATCTTTTTTATTCGAGAATTTTATTGGAAACCCTTCCGCCGATTGTAACTGAGGGCCTAAACTATCCGCTAAATTCTGCAAGCCTTCTTGCATATCATCGCGCAGCTTCCTAACCTTTTGCTTGAGCTGTTCCTTCATCTGTGTTGCCTTGGCTATGACAGCATCTTTTGCAGCCATGACGCTAGCGTACAACTGCTCCTTGATTCGCTGGACGGCTTGCATCACATCCATCTCGTCTAGTGTTTTGCGGGCAGCCGTCCAGACCTTCCCGACGGTGCTTTCGACGGCATTTGCTACCGTCTTCACTACATCCGCCGCTGAGTCTGCTACCTCAAGCACTTTCTGTCCCGCTTTCGTTCCCTTTAGTGCTTTATGCGCCTTTGCTCCCAGCTTGGCTCCGGTTGCCGCCCAGCCTGCAAAAGGGATACACGCCGCCAAAGATAGCGCCGCTCCTGCATAGTCTCCTCGTGCGAGCGAGATTCCCGCATTCGCTAAGTCCGCTATTTCTCCCAAACCCGGAATGAGTCCCACAACATCCAGCGCTAACTGTACACCATCCAGAAATCCACCCCAGCCAGACTCTTCCTCTTCCTGCTGCTCCTCTTCCTCCTCTTCCTCCTCCTGCGGCAAATCCTCTACAACCACAGGCGCCTTCGTCAGCCCGACCATCTCAATCTTCGGCGCTTGAAGATCCACTTCCCCGTCCAAAATCATGCTGCTGGTGCTGCACATGAGGTAGATCGCTTCCTTGGCCTTGATCTCGACCTTCGTATCTGACGTAATCTCCATATCCTTTTCCGAGGAAAATACGATCGGGTGCATACTGTGAATCTCGATACCGTCCTCTTCATGCAGCTTGATAAAAATATTGCCTTCCTTGCTCTCCTTTGCAGTGAGAACGAGCTCTTTGCCGCCCATCATCAGCTCTTTGCCAAAGTTGGTTCCCCAGTACTTGATGCAGGGATTGCCTGTCTTTGGGGTGCTGCCTCCACCTTTTCGCACGGAGCTGACTGCCATGGCGCCTTCTTCATCTGATGTGGAGAAGTACAGCTTGACGGAGTCACCCATTTGCGGCATGCAGTGAAAACCGCTGTTGCCCTCTGCTGAATAGACCGTAGCATACGGAAACCAGCTCGCCTCTGCCTTGGACTGCTTCGGATCAATGTCGAGGTGGATTTTGACGGTGTCCTTCTGGATGTCGATAATCTTGCCTTCCAGCGCGGCGCCGCATATGTCGTCATTGCGGATGGGATTTTGCCGGATGCCTGCTTCTGGCATGAGCTGATAGGTGTGAATGAGCAAGGCATGGTCGATCCTCGTTGTGGACCCGGCGACGACCAAGTCTTTACCTTGGTAGTTCACGCGATCTCCGAGCTGGAGGACCTGTCCGCTTTCTACTTCATAGGTGAGAAAATCGTTTTCCGACATACCTGCCGCATAGCCGTTTTCTGTCGTTTCCATATAGGGAGAAAGCCTTTTGCTGATGGTGTAGCTGGCGTCTGTCAGTTGAGCAGTGCGTCCCTCGGGCAACCCGAACCAGAACTTGGGCGTATCCGCGACAGCCTCGGCGACGAGAATGGAACCAAAGCGAGAGGCTAGTCGCTTTAAAAACTGCCAATCTGTCTCCTGATACTGGATGGCAATGGTCCCAAGCGGCGCTCCGTTCGAAGCATGGTCCAAATAATCCGAGCCGGGGTAGTCCTTCGTGATTTCATCCAGCAGACTGGCATACGTCATTTGTTTATACTGAAAAGAGCGCATCTTGCGCTGTCCGTCCATTCGCTGCGTGTGCGAGACCGCTTCCAGCTCCAAATGGTACACGCCGTGAACAAAGTTGACACTGACGGAATCCACGAGTCCTTTGAACAGTGTCTTTGTAAGTGAACCGTTTTCCACCAAATTCAGCGCGACTGTATCCTCACTCGTCGCCATCTCAATGTAGCGGTCGCTTTTTTCCTCCGGGATGATACCGGTGACGAACAGTCTGGCGTGCTCATTGACTTTCTTCACGATTCTGACATCCTGCAGGCTTTGGATTTCAAAGGGTGAGACCAACTGAATATTCTCGTATCCAGCCAGCTTCTCTGTCGTATTCATACAATCCCCCTCACTATTGCTCCTGTCCGTCGTCTTCGATGCGTATGCAGCCTCCATATATGCACATGTTCGTGCTGGTGTTTAACAGGGCGGGATGGTTTTCCACGAGTACATCTGCTTTGCCATCGATCCAGGGCATGGTGACTACAGGAACGCATGGCATCGGCTTGAGTACGCCGTTGTTGGCAGCAGTAGCAGCCGCAACGGTTGGATTTTTCTCACATTTGCATTTGCCAAACGGCATGATATTTACTTGCGGCATATAGTCATTCACGTTCATCTGTGCCTGGTTGCGAATGTACACACCATGACTAAACGGCGTTTTCAGCTTGTTCTTCTGGCTCCCGTAATCGCACGAGAGAATCGCTCCTGCCACAACGTAGCTTTTCTTCGGAGCGGACGACGGTACAACATCGACATCTTCAATCATGGGCATGACTTATTCTCCTCCTTGCTTGCTCTACTTTTTTCAAGCGGATACCGAAAAAGTCCCTGCGCAGCAAAGCTTCCGCCAGCCGCAAATCGATGATGATATACGGTTCGCGAATCCCTTCGATTTGAAAGATCGTATGGCGTCCAATCTTTTCTGGATCGAGAACCAGCCTTTTGAGTGAGCCGTCCCTGTGAAACTCGCTTTGCTCGGACAGACAGTTCACGCGCGGCAGGATCATCAGCCAGTACAAATCCTGCTTGATCCGCTCCCTGTCTACCAGCACGACGGATTTGACGAACAGCTTTGGCGCGAACTTATGGATGATTGTCTTTAAGCGGTTGGAATAGAGCGGGATCGGTCTGTCGAGATAATCCAGGTAGTCGTTTTCTCGCTTTTGTTTAATGTCGAACTGGATGATTGCCTCGTCCAGCTCTTCCTGATATTCTGGGAGAGCAAACAGCTACTTGATTTTGTGCATGCAAAAAAGGCTGATTCCACCTCATTGTTAAAAGATGGAAATCAGCCTTTGGAAGTTTGTCAATTGATAGTTAAGCTGCTTATTTTTTCGTTTATTGATTGTACGTTCTTGTTTTTTGGGGATTACATGGATTTACACAAAAATCTTGCCAGATCCTTACTATGTTAACAAACCATTCTCTTCTAACACTTTATACCATTCATCCTCTTTTGAACCAACGGTATCTATACTTCCTCCAGATTCAACAAACTTCAATCCAATTTCTCCATATTGTTCTCCTAGAAAATAGTTAAGTAAGAAGTTATTGAAGTCTCCATATGACTCCAAAACATAATTTTGATCTAATGGATCTCCAAATAAACACGTTACTTGGCCATTTTCCTTATTAATAAACAGGGGATACATTTCAATTTTTCCTATACAAATCCAGTCACCATCAAACCTTTGCATTTCCTCTACATAAAACTGATTTTCGGCAACTTTCCGTTGACCAAAAATATTGATAACTCCTCCAATTAATCTTTCATATCGATTTGTAATCAAGTAATAATCTTTTAAATTACTATTCTGGGAATTTGTGAATTGTTCTTCATTAGTATTTTTAACAATGTCCGCAAAGATCAGACTTAATGGATCGTCACTTAATATTTCACTAATTTTATCTATTTTTCCGATTACTATTTCGATCATATTCCTCACCTTTCTATTTTTATTTTTATTCTAGAACCATACGGAACATCTTTTAATTGTACTCCTAATACTCCACCTAATCTTCTATTTGTAAATTGATCCATAAGTTTTAAATTCCGTTTAACATCTGGTCCATCTAGTCCTAAATCCCACATATGATCCGGATCCAAATCATCTCTAACTTTGTCTATTAACTTTTTAGCTAATTCTTTATCCCTATGATAATAATGTTTAATTATTTTCTTAATTACAGCAGCTTTGTATTTCTTTGTTAACTCTTGATCTCTTACCGGCTTTACTTTCCTTAATAAATTCGCATCGCTCAATTTTTGCAAATATTTAACTTTCCGATTAAAATCTCTTCGGTTCATATCACGATACTCGTCACCCCATTTTACGTTCGTTTCAAAACGTATTGTTGTCTCGTAATATTCCCCTAGCTCATCTACTTTCTTTGTTGCTGGTGTTACTTTCTTTTTAGCCGTTTCATCCTTACACTTCATCAACCCCAACGGATCAATGAACCCAATCGGATCCCCATTCACATAAGCAAAACGGTTAAACGTCTGCCCGTCCGTCATGTCCCCTTGGAGCACATCTCGATTCAGGAACCGCTTCAATCCCGGATGGTAATACCGCGCCCGCATGTAGTACAACCCATTCGGATCGGTCATGACTCCATCTCGGCCGTTATAGCAAAACGGCTGTTTTGTCCTGCCCTCGTGTACTTCCAGTTCCCCGTACAATCCATAGGTATAACGGTCTGTGACTCGACCATGCTCGTCAGTCAACAGGGTCGTGCTTCCGCGCGTATCCGCGTGATAGGACAAATAATCGCCTTGCGCATCCTCACGACCAATGAGGCCCAGTCCATATACATAATACGCTCTGGCGGTTCCACTTTCCTCCAGCTCCATAAGAACCTGAGTCAAATCGGCGTTTTGGTCAACCACATACCGTGTCGTCTTACCGTTCCAGGTCATGGAGGTGCGGACGTATTCAGCATCGTAGGTGTAGCGAGCTTGTCCGGCACGGACGAGACGATTGCGGGCATCGTATGCATACGTTTCTGACTGATGCTTGCCCGGAAGTAACAGAAGGTTGCCGTCCTCATCATACTGAACGGGTTTACCATCTACGGTGTCCAGTCGGTTGTCCTTGGCGTACGTCATCGCCGTAGCAAGACTCGAACCTGAATCCCCGATCGCGGTAATATTCCCGCCCTTGTCATAGGTATAGAGAATCTTACGTCCTGCCATGGCTCCACTTGTCAGGCGCCGCAGGGAATCATAGGTGTACTGTTTTTCTTCCTCTTGGATGATCTGCCCGAGCTCGTTATATACAAACCGATATTGCTGGAGCATGACCCCTTGCGCATTCTGATCCCAAAGACGCAAAAGCTGTCCGGCTGCGTCATAGTGACGCTGCTCTACCGTACCGTTCGGTCGCTCTGTACGGATGAGGCGGTAATTTTCATCGTACGTGTACCTTGTAACACGACCTGCCCAGTCTGTGACCGTGGTCAATTGACCTGCGAGATCGTAGGAATAGTGAACCTTCTTGCCATCTGGATAGACGAGCGTTGCCAGTCTGCCTCCCGCATCGTAGGTGTACTGTAGCGTATTCCCATACTGATCTGTACTAGAGACGATTCGTCCCAAAAGATCGTAGGTACGACGCTTGGTGTCTTTTCCATCTTCTTTGACACTTACCACGCGACCCTCGGCGTCGAAAGTCCTGCGAACAGTCCCCGCTTCGTCCTGCTGTTCAATGAGCTGTCCGGCTGCATCGTAGCGGTAGTGCGTTTCCTGACCGCGCGCATTGGTCTTGTCGGTCAGCCATCCGCGCTTGTCATAGCGGTAGGTCGTTCCTTCTCCGGTAGCATTGCGTTCAGCTAAAAGCAAACCACTGGCATCGTAGGAGAGCATGGTGGCATTGCCATTGGCATCCGTATAGCTCGTTAGGCGGCCTTCTGCGTCGTATTGCTGCTTGTAGACGGCTGATTCGTTTTCCAATACCTCTGTCAGTCGTGCGGCTGCATCGTAGGAGAACTTATTCTTTTGTCCAGCCGCATTTGTTGTGGTAATGACTTGATGAAGCTTGTTGAATTGGTATTGGGTTGTTCGTCCGAGTCCGTCAATATGGGCAAGAATATTGCCTGCGCCATCATAGGTAAGACCGCTCACTTTCTGTCCGGTTGCATCATAGATAGCCAGTAAACGTCCCGCTGCATCGTATTCATAGCGCTGGGTGTTCCCCAAAGGATCGGTGACAGACGTCACTCTGCCCATGGCATCGCGTTCGAGACTGGTCTTCGCTCCGGTTGGATCTACCACCCCAACGATCTGCCATTCCTTGTCATATTCATAACGAGTGACTTCACCATAGACGTTCGTGATGGATTCTACTTTTTCTGTAATCGTATATCCGATCTTCGTCGATACTCCGCTCGGCGTAGTCTCCTCTACCCGACAATCCTGTGTATCGTAGGTGAAGGAATGCATCCTTCCAAGAGGATCTATGACACCAACAAGATTATCATTGGCATCGAATACCTGACGCAGCGCCCCCCCAAAAGCATCTGTAAAGGTTGTCATCCTACCTGTAGGGTCGAAGCCAACACGGAAGATACGCCCTTCTGGGTCTTGAGCGGAAACGAGCATTCCCTGTCCATCGTAATGATAAGTAGTTTTTGCTCCCGTAAAATCAATATAAGTGCTTCTTTGCCCGTGCTCGTTATACCCGATGGAAGAGGTGCAGCCATCTGGTCGAGTAATACTGACCAGCCGCTCGTGTTCATCATAGGCGTAGGTCGTGACTCCGCCTTCCGCGTCTTCTTCTGCTACCATGAGGTCATTTTCGTTGTACGTATAGGTCGTTGTATTGCCAAGAGGATCTGTCTCTTTTACCAGATTCCCACGATGGTCATACGTGTAAGTGGTTGTTTCGCCCGCTCCGTTTGTTTCAGAAGTCGTTTGTCCCCACTCATTATAGGAGTATTTGGTGACCGTTCCATCCTTCTCGGTTTTCTCCAGCAATTGGCCATTGTCGTCATGGACCATAACCTCGACATGCCCATTTCCGTCTGTGAAGGTCGTGACCATCATGTCCGGGCGGCTCTCGGTATCATAGTGAATATAACCTGGGATGCCTGCCGCGTCTGTTTGGCAGATGATGCGTCCTTCCTCGTCAAACGTATTCGTATAGACGATGACGCCATCGGATGCCAGAGATTCCAGTTGGTCATTTCCTGTATAGGACAAGTCAGTGACAACACCATTGGGATTGGTGTAGCGAGTCATCCTGCGGTCGGCATCATACGAAAAGCGAAGGGAACGAGTCCCATCGGACAATGCTGACACCAAGCCATCCGCCCCATATTCCAGTGAAAACGCTCGACGACTCCGTTCTTCTGTCAAGCGATTCAGCCTGCCATGCTGGTCATAGCTAAAGAGCAGCGACATCCCGGCAGCTACCGTATGGCGAAGTGCTTGTCCATTTCTTGCAAAATCGTACGTCTCTCTCGTTTCCTTGACCCACAGCGTATAGCCGTCTTGTCTTTCCCGCAGTTCGTCAAAAAAGACGTCCGCATCACTGGACCGGTATAAGCCGTCCTGAACACGAGTAAAGGTATTGGCGCGGCCAGCATTCCACCAAACCGTAATTTCTTCGCGTGTCTCATCCAAGAATTCCAGACGCATTTCGTAATTGTGTGTCCATGCTTTTCCCAGTGCTCCCTCTTGCAAAAGCAGGGAGTTGTAATGCAGCTCAAACGTCCACGTCTCGGCTCCATACAGCTTGAGGGCAGGATGAACGATAAATTGCGCTCCGGTGCCTCCGTGGATAGGGTCTCGAAGGCAACTTTTCAGCTTCGCTTTTTTGATGTTCCGCTTTTTCAGCCTATCAGTGTTCTTATAAGTCACACGAACTTTTTTACGGCGCCCGGCAATTCCCGTTACGGTTGAGAAGACACCATCCGTCGCATAATCTAATACCTCAGATCCCGCCTCTTTTAGCACTTCCTTCACAATAGGTTTCTGCATGAACTTGCCGACCATGCTCTTCTTCAGCTTCTGCACAGCGGCAAGCTTGTCCATACTCTCCTGAATGTTCCGCGCAGCAGTAATGACCTTGCCTTTCACTGCGCTTGCTGCATTGGCCGTCGCCTTTACCGCTTTAGATACACCCAGTGCTTTGTCTGCTGCCTTTACCGCTTTCGTTGCCTTGGTCATCGCTTTTGTTGCCTTCACTGCTTTCGTCGTCAGCTTTGCCGCAGTCACTGCCGTACCCGCACCTGGAATCGCAGCTGCAAGGGACATAGCGGCACCCGCATAATCGCCACGCGCGACAGATATCCCCGCATTGACGACGTCTGCTACTTCCCCGATGACAGGGATCATCCCCACGATATCGAGTCCAAGCTGTAAGCTATCGAGGAAGCCCCATCCAGAATCCTCTTCCTCCTGCTCCTCTTCAACGACTTCCTCTTCTTCCTCCTCCTGCGGCAAATCCTCCACAACCACAGGCGCCTTCGTCAGCCCAACCATCTCAATCTTCGGTGCTTGAAGATCCACTTCCCCGTCCAAAATCATGCTGCTGGTGCTGCACATGAGGTAGATCGCTTCTTTGGCCTTAATCTCAACCTTGGTGTCTGACGTAATCTCCATATCCTTTTCCGAGGAAAATACGATCGGATGCATGCTGTGAATCTCGATACCGTCCTCTTCATGCAGCTTGATAAAAATATTGCCTTCCTTGCTCTCCTTTGCAGTAAGAACGAGCTCCTTGCCGCCCATCATCAGCTCTTTGCCAAAGTTGGTTCCCCAGTACTTGATGCCGGGATTGCCCGTCTTCGCCGTGCTGCCTCCACCTTTTCGCACGGAGCTGACTGCCATGGCGCCTTCTTCATCTGGTGTGGAGAAGTACAGCTTGACGGAGTCACCCATTTGCGGCATGCAGTGAAAGCCGCTGTTGCCCTCTGCCGAATAGACCGTAGCATACGGGAACCAACTCGCCTCTGCCTTGGGCTGCTTCGGATCGATGTCGAGGTGGATTTTGACGGTGTCCTTCTGGATGTCGATGATCTTGCCTTCCAGAGCAGCGCCGCATATGTCATCGTTGCGGATAGGGTTTTGACGAATGCCTGCTTCGGGCATGAGCTGATAGGTGTGAATGAGAAGGGCATGGTCGATCCTTGTTGTTGATCCCGCGACGACCAGCTCTTTGCCTTGGTAGTTCACGCGGTCTCCGAGTTGGAGGACCTGTCCGCTTTCTACTTCATAGGTGAGAAAATCGTTTTCCGACATACCTGCCGCGTAGCCGTTTTCTGTCGTTTCCATATAGGGAGACAGCCTTTTGCTAATGGTGTAGCTGGCGTCTGTCAGTTGAGCAGTACGTCCCTCGGGCAAGCCGAACCAGAACTTGGGCGTATCTGCCACTGCCTCAGCGACGAGAATGGAACCAAAGCGAGAGGCCAATCGCTTTAAAAACTGCCAATCTGTCTCCTGATACTGGATGGCAATGGTCCCAAGCGGCGCTCCGTTCGAAGCATGGTCCAAATAATCCGAGCCGGGATAGTCCTTCGTGATTTCATCCAGCAGACTGACAT
This sequence comes from Brevibacillus sp. AF8, assembly GCF_021270385.1. Taxonomy (NCBI): domain Bacteria; kingdom Bacillati; phylum Bacillota; class Bacilli; order Caryophanales; family Paenibacillaceae; genus Brevibacillus; species Brevibacillus sp. AF8. The sequence goes on from NZ_JAGQDN010000019.1 coordinate 51,010, forward strand.
ACGTCATTTGTTTATGCTGAAAAGAGCGCATCTTGCGCTGTCCGTCCATTCGCTGCGTGTGCGAGACCGCTTCGAGCTCCAAATGGTACACGCCGTGAACAAAGTTGACACTGACGGAATCCACGAGTCCTTTGAACAGCGTCTTTGTAAGCGAACCGTTTTCCACCAAATTTAGCGCGACTGTATCCTCACTCGTCGCCATCTCAATGTAGCGGTCGCTTTTTTCCTCCGGGATGATACCGGTGACGAACAGTCTCGCGTGCTCATTGACTTTCTTCACGATTCTGACATCTTGTAGGCTTTGGATTTCAAAGGGTGAGACCAACTGAATATTCTCGTATCCAGCCAGCTTCTCTGTCGTATTCATACAATCCCCCTCACTATTGCTCCTGTCCGTCGTCTTCGATGCGAATGCAGCCTCCATATATGCACATGTTCGTGCTGGTGTTTAACAGGGCGGGATGATTTTCCACGAGTACATCTGCCTTGCCATCGATCCAGGGCATGGTGACTACTGGAACGCATGGCATCGGCTTGAGTACACCGTTGTTAGCAGCAGTTGCAGCTGCAACGGTTGGATTTTTCTCGCATTTGCATTTGCCGAACGGCATGATGTTCACTTGCGGCATATAGTCATTCACGTTCATCTGTGCCTGATTGCGAATGTACACGCCATGACTAAACGGTGTTTTCAGCTTGTTCTTCTGGCTCCCGTAGTCGCACGTGAGAATTGCTCCTGCCACGACGTAGCTTTTCTTTGGAGCCGACGACGGTACAACATCGACATCTTCAATCATGGGCATGACTTATTCTCCTCCTTGCTTGCTCTACTTTTTTCAAGCGGATACCGAAAAAGTCCCTGCGCAGCAAAGCTTCCGCCAGCCGCAAATCGATGATGATATACGGTTCGCGAATCCCTTCGATTTGAAAGATCGTATGGCGTCCAATCTTTTCTGGATCGAGAACCAACCTTTTGAGTGAGCCGTCCCTGTGAAACTCGCTTTTCTCGGACAGGCAGTTCACGCGCGGCAGGATCATCAGCCAGTACAAATCCTGCTTGATCCGCTCCCTGTCTACCAGCACGACAGATTTGACGAACAGCTTCGGCGCGAACTTGTGGATGATTGTCTTTAAGCGGTTGGAATAGAGCGGGATCGGTCTGTCGAGAAAATCCAGATAGTCATTTTCTTTCTTTTGCTTGATGTCGAACTGGATGACGGCCTCGTCTAGCTCCTCCTGATATTCTGTGGTGAGCCACTCCTGCCGGATGGCGTCAAAAACGCCCGTTGGCTCTACTGCACTCGCGATTCGCTCGTCCTGTGACAAGATGAAATAATTCATGTCTGACTCCCCTCTCGCCAAATGACATGTCGCTCCTGAAGCTCATCCAACAGAATAGAATCCCTGGCCTCCTCCGAGAATACGGCTCTCTCCAGAAGCGCGCCGCTAAAATTCGCTCCGGTCAAAATCGCATCTGTAAAGTCTGCGCCGCGCAGATCGGCTCCAGTAAAATCAGTCCCGGTCAAGTCCGCCCCGACGAACAAGACACCATCAAAGCCGGGTGTCTCCCACGCATCTGGTTCCAACAACCCCCTTGGCCCGGATGCTTCACGAAAGCTCGCGCCTAGCAGATTCGCTCCAGTAAAATCCGCTCCATGAATGAGACTTTCTCCGAAATCAACCGCTTTTAGCTGGGCACGATGCCATCTCGTTCCGACCAAAACACTTTCGCGAAGGGTCGCTTTCGTTAGCTGACTGTCAGAGAGGTCCGAATAACGAAGATCAAGACCATCGAATTGTCCTTGTCCCAAATCGAGGCCAGCCAAAACCTTGTAGCCGTATTCCAGCTCTTGCTTTTCTTCCAGCCAAGTACGGATCATCCCGGAATCTTTGTGGCGAGTGTCCAGACAATACACGATCTCGCTTTGATCGAGATATTCTCCGACACGCACCTCCAGCTCCGGCTCCTTGTCCACCTGTTGAAAGACTTCCAGCTGAACAGCCTGCACCATGGCATAACGGATTAAGTGAACGACATATTGATGAAACTTCTCTGCTTCCACGAGCTTGATCCGTTCGATATCGGGAAGTCTTACGTGTCCGGCATACGCTCTGGCAGCCTCGTTCCATTCGTCTACAAGCTGATCCAAAAAGTGGAATGCCCATCTCGCATCATAGCTGGTTTGACACTCTACCGGATCGAAAAACCAACTGCTGTCCGTAGCTTCCAGCAAATAATGACTGCTTCCAAGAAGAAGCTCCGTCCGCAGCATGGAATAGGTCAAGTGCGCCAGCTTGCGTTTTTCCCCTCGCTCCTGCATGTCAACGACTCGTCGGCAAATCTCTTCAAATGAACGGAGAAATTCTTTTGCAAGCCTCTCTTTATTCGCCTGATAGTAAGCATCCAAGGCATGCAGGCTGGCAATGGTTCTCTTCGGCACCTCGTGCTCCTTGAAATGCTGCAAGGCTTCCTCTCTCTCCATGCCAATCCCCCCTTCTTCTCACCGTTTTTGCATACACCAAACACACGGTTACCCGCGTGGCAACCATGTGTGTCAATTGGTTTTGAGCTCCTGCCCGACGATGCTTGTATTTCCGTCCATTTTGATGTTGCTCTCTTTGCAGGTGAGACTGATCTCCTCTTTCGCCGAGATAATCACCTTCGTGGCAGAGTCCATCAGGATGTCCTTTTCGGAGACTACCTTGATATTTTTCTTGCTGAAAATCTGGATGCCGTCCGCGTCGGTCATGCGTATGAGGATTTCCCCATCCTTTGCGCTAAGCAATACCTCCGACGGGCTGAACATCAGTTCTTTCCCGTTGGCCGTACGGAAGTATTTGATATCGGGATTCCCGAGCTTGTTCGTTTCGCCCTCGTCTGAATTTTTCCGGACAGAGCTGATCGCAATCCCGTCACTCTCCTTGTTGCTCGGAAAATAGACACGGACGTAGTCATCGAGCTCCGGCATACAATACCAACCGCTGTTTCCTTCGGCCGTATAAACCGAGGAATACGGGAACCAGTGCGCTTCGCTCTTGCTTTGGCTCTCATCAATATCGAGGTGGATTTTGACGTTGTCTTTTGAGACCTCAATGACTTTCCCCTGCACCGATGCCCCTACGATGAGCGAATTGTGGAGCGGCTTTTGGCTCATTCCTTTTTTGGACGCGAGCAAATACTTGTGCTTGAGCAAGCCTTTCTTCATCTCGGTATGGGCCTCATACACATACAGGCTCTTCCCTTTAAAATCCACTCCGTTGCCCAAATCAAGTACGCGATCCGTCTCTACCTCGTAAAAGATGTAGTCATTTTCATCCACGCCCTTGACCCCGTTTTCCGAGGAGTGGCGGTATTCATTCAAATTTTTGCGCACCCGATAGTGAAAATCGTCCAGCTTGCCTTTTGATGCACCCTCTGGCACACCAAAGCTGAATTTCGGCTTTTCAAAAACGGATGCCGGCATCAGTCCAGTCTGAAAACGCGAAGCCAGCCGCTTGAGAAATTGCCAATCCGTCTCCTGATACTGCATGGTAAAGGAGCCCAGTTTCCCTCCATTGGAGGCCATGTCCATAATGTCCATGCCTGGGTATTCTCCTGCAATTGTTTTCAAAAGGGCACCGTAGGTCATCGCTTTGTTTTGAAACGAACGGCTCTTGCGCTTCACGTCGAGATTGTACGTAGGCGAGACAGCTTCGACGTACAAATAATAGACGTCCCGTACGGCTTTGATGCCTATCTCCAGAACGATCCCTGCAAAAAGCGGTGTGGCATTGCCTTCGTTATCCACCTGACTGATTTCGATGGGGGTCTGTGCTTCTGTCATTTCTACATAGCTGTCCTTCAATTCTTCTGGTACGATCCCCGTAAATGTCAGGCGGGCATGCTCATTGATCTTTTTCGTAATCGTCAGTTCTACCAGATGCGTTAATTGATAAGGAGAGATTTGCAAATTGTTGTAGGCAATGACAGGAAGACTCATATTTTCCCTTCTCCCTTCCCATTTTCATCTGAATTGGTGGATACGAGCGACAGGGAATCCATGATCCCCCAGCCTACTAGCTTCCAATCTGACAGTTCCTGCTCCGTGCAATTGAACGTGCAGAGAAGAGCGCGTCCCTGTAGGGAGACAAAGCTGATCAGGTTGTAAATGTCTGTATCCAATGCTGGTGCAACAAATTCGAAAAATCCGACACTGGTCCCAGCAATCTCACGTATTCCTTCCTCCTGCCAACGAGCGAGCGGCTGTGTTCTCCGCAAAACCTGCTTCATGACATCCATGAAGGCTTTCAGTTGTGCAGGAGAATCCGTCAGCTTGCTCTCGGTATAGGTAAAAGCCAGGTTAATCGACGCTGTTTCATTTGTAAAAATCAGGGAAGGCCTACGTTCCGAGGGATACTTCAGAGCTGCTACTTCTGGACTCATGATGGAAAATGTCTTCGGGAGTCGAATCTGTACGAGATCGTCGAGGACGTGTTTGTCCTCCATGGGGATTCTCTCTTCACCGACTGTAATGAATGATTTGTTCACCACATCCAGTCGATTTTTGCCCTTTGGACCAAAACGTATTGCTGCTGGCTGTGCATCCTCACCGGAAAGCTCATTCAACATGCCGATAATGCTTTCATCCATGCGCGCCATTTCCATTCACCATCCTCTCGTTAATCAACAATAACCCGCTGACGCCCGCCTGTTTTCCACTCCGTTTTTGAGGACCTTCCGCCGCTCTTGGCGTCATCCAATATACGTGCGAGGTATTTGAGAATCTGCAGGTTCGTGTACTCGCGGTAACCCGTCCCAAGTCTATTGCCTATATAATGAAGAATGAGCCCCCGCTCTACTCTGTCCGCATTCAAGCACTGCATGGCAAAGGTGAGATCATACGGGTGATTGGTGACCGTTTTCAGCATTTCATTCGCAAAATACCGCAGGATGTAGGGGGCAAGCGTTGGCTCGTTTCTCCCGGCATGTTCGACATGCACGATATTCCACGTATTGAATTCGGTCGCCATATCGGATAAGTCCTGATAATCACCGCGAAGCCTTGCTCCTTGCTTGAGCTTGAAGCGCCCCAACTCCCTTTCATCAGGGCGTGACTCTAGCTCCTGATCGAGAACATACGACGTCTCGTAAACATAATAGTCGGTCAGCGAAGTCTCCTCGTGAAAGCGAATCTTGAGCACCGTCTCTATACCTGTGGCCTCATAAGGGACACGCTCTTCGCGTTCAAACAAGTAAATCCGTCCTTGATGCTTGATGATCCCTCTGCCGACAGTGAGGTGCCCTTCGCCTATCGTTACATCCATCCCGGAAATAATGCCGTCTGTATAATCCTGAAAGTATAAATCTACAAAATGCCGCGGGTAATCACGCAGATTCTCAAGCATCTCTCGCTTGAGAATTCGCCCTTTATGAAAATTGGGATAGAGATGGGAAAACACCGCTGTTCCCCCTTCCTGTTCATTTAAGCTGCCTGGTTATTTTGATCATTTCATCCCGTCAAAGAAATCCAGCTCGGACAAGTCACTCTCAAAGGCAAAGAAAACCTTTTTCCCCAAAGCAAGCTGTTCATTCAGACGAGCTACTGGCACGACATGGAATCCCCACTCACTGCCGCTTGCAAAAACGAAGTATTTCGACTCGCCATTTTGAATCGAGTCCGTCTCATCCTGCGGGATATGTGTCCCATACTTGCTCGCGATGTCCTCATACAACACGGTTTTGTATTGAGCGGGATCATCTATGTACAAGTACCGCTGGCGCAGCTGTCCGTCATTTTCCTTGAGATAAAATTCAACCTCGCTCACGCCGTAAGGACGCGAGATGGAGCCATGCACGAGACTCAGCTTTTCCTGACTGTGAATGAGTACCCTCTCTTGCTTGTTATGCGTGAAGGCAGTCACGGAATACGGGACGATCGGTGCATGATTCGTAATGCTCGCTTCGATGAAACCCGCCTTTTTGGCACTTTGATAGCGCAGTGCACCACGCAAGCAAGACAGCTTCAGGTCTGGCACCTTGCCCGCATCCTCCGACTTTTGCCGGAACTCGATACTGCGTCCAGGGACGAACTCTTTGAGCGCTTCACGGAATACATCAATCCGGCACGACTGCCCAGTCAGCTTGATAATCGAGAAGTCAGCCAGCCTTCCCTGTTGGTAAAAATCATCCAAAAAAACGCGCAAAATCTCGTAAATATCCGCCTTGATCAGGTGATTGATCTCTTTGGCGTTGAAAACGACATCTGGAAAATCAAACACATCCCGGAAGCGACCATCCTCCCGTATCGACAACACCCATCGCTCGACTGCCGTCAGCTTTAGATCAGGCTCTTGACGATTTTCCGTATCGGATGTGAAGCGATTGCGTAGTATGCCAGTTTGGCGGAAAAACTCTTTTTTCATGTGGTCAGCGAGGTCCCACAAAAAGTGGAAATTGTTGCGGACACGCTGATACTCGTCCCGGCTCTTGTTCTCGTACTCCTTGTAGCGAGTCGGCAAAATCGCCTCAGCTTCCCGATATCTCCCCTCGAAGCGTTCATAGATGGAGTCGACGCCGTATTCATCCACGTACCGGAATATTTCCGATCCAGGGATGTCGATGATCTGGTCGATGTCGGTTACTTGCCGCCCTTTTCCGTAATAGTCCGCGAAGACGATTTTCATAAATTGCATGATGCGATACGTAATGTTGTTGCCGCCAAAATTGGTGTCGCCATTTTCATAGGTCGTATCAATATCGATGCGATAAGAGATATGTCCGTCCTCAATCCGGAAATGGCAGGATGACAGGTCCGTCGTTCCTCCGCCGCAATCGATAACGAGTGCTTGATACGTCTCCCCGTCCAGAAAGCTGTTTTTGTCAATTTGATCCGCAATCGTATTAAACAGGACGGCCATTCCTTCATCGAGGGCGTGCTCTGATTCAATGCGATACTCCGGCAAAATCTCGGTGAACATCTCAAGAAACTGCGTTTTCAGCTTGACCGGACTTGTGATATGCAGATGACGAAAGCGGCATTTGAATTGATGCTCGGCCATTTGAATGACGTGAAGAAGGTACTGGCGCAGGATGTCGCTTCGTTTCACAGTCGCGGTATTCCCTTGGCTGTCCATGACCTCTTCAATTTTGTGATAGCTGTTCACCCAGCGCTTGATACCTTGAAACACGGTCGCGTTCGTGCTGTATCCGTTCTTTTTCATGTGCCGAAGTGCTTCATAACCGATGTGAAAGCGAACGTCATGCGGGGAGGAACAATCCGCCACGCTGACAGCCGTCGGCAGCACCTCGATCCATTCCTCGTTTTTTTGCGTTGTATCAGGAAAAGAGACATAATTGATCGCATTCAAACGTATGCGTCCATTCAGCAAGTCGTTGCTGGAAGGGGAGCTGACATACTGATGGTCGAGAAAAGCACCCGCTGTCGTCGAGGAGGTACCAAAATCAATCGCGAGAACGGCATCTGTTTCTTCCAATTCCCTGATCTCGAGGTCAGTCACCGGTACTTTGTAGTAGTGGAGATTAACAGGCGGCAACGGATGGTCCTGGTGATACGCCTTGTACAAATACTCCGAATCCTGTTTGCGGAAAAAGAGCAGGCTGTAGTTTTGATTGACCGTTTTTCTCAATGGAGCATCTTGGCAAGCGTGTAGCACAAAATGCCCGGCTCTCCTATCGTCTTTGTCCTTGCGCAGATGCAAAATCCCGCATAACTCCATATGGTCATTCACCAAAAGCACATTGGATTCGGACAAGCCTTGGGAGGATTCGACGCGATAGTTGTCCAGCCTGTCAATGGCGAGACCCATGTACAAGCACATCTTCGCTGGAATTTTGATCACATCTACACCTGGCATCGGTGTGTTTAAATATTTGTGGAGTACAGCTTCGAGGCGTTCAACACCACCTGGAACAGCACGCTCAATCAGGAGGTTTTCTTCTGCGCCGCGAAAACGCAGAATCGTGTGCAGTAGTCCCTCCCGATCAAGATTGTTCACGAAAGAGCGGACCAGCTTTTCCTTGTAACAAATATTGCGGAGCTGAAAGGTTGTCATCTCCATCAGCTCGTCCCGCGTATAGGTCGCTTCTCCTGGATGATTGCGTTCTTTGCCATCTCCGCTGCCTTTTTGGAGATGAAGCTTATATGAATAGGTAGACATCCCAACTCTCCTCTCTCCCGACCTTTTGTTGGGGTCAATCGGTCAAAACCCTCTAGTACAGTGCAACACTGTCGATTAGCATCGTTTCCTCGACATCCAAAATGCCGAAATGATTTCGCCAATAAATCTCTGTATGGAACCGAACTGGCAGGAAAATATCCTTGATTAAAGCGAGCTTGGCATGTGCGGTTTCACTCTCCGACTGCCCGACGTAAATCAGCAGCTCGTCTTTTTCTTCGCAATTGGCGTAAATGGTGGAGTGAGAGAAAATTTTGCGCATCGTATCCTTGAGCAGGTACACCGCTTCGCCAGTCTCATACAAGCGCAAAATATTGCCTGCGATAATCTCTCGCTCCTCTTTGGTAAAAAGTCGGATATTTTCCTGTACCCGACTGCCGAACAGCCCCGCTTCCAAATCGCGCAATACAAAGCGGATGTGGTATTCACGCTTGTTCATCCCTTGCGACAGATCGATCTCGGCCAGCAAATGGATGATGATATCAAACAAGGTATGCCGAAGCTCTGCATCGTCCGCGTAATTGGCATCAAAAAGGTCACGGAAAATATCGTCGAAGCGGTAGTACGGATTCACCTCTACTGTCTTTTCCACCATTTTGGCGTTGATGGCCTCATGACTCAGCTCCATGTAGGGCGAATACACTTTGGCCGCTTTGAACTGGATGTCTTTTTTGGCGATCCCGGCGCGTTTTGCACGAATAACCAAATCCCAGATGTAATTCAAGCCCATTCTCCTTCACATTTGTATTCCGGAAAATACATCTGAACCTCGGAGACGAGAAAGCTCATCATGTCTTGGAGAATAAAGCTGTTCGCCCCGCGTCTCCGAAAGCCGAGAGCCATGATCTTCTTGTCGTTTTCTACGCGGACGTTATCGCTAATGAACGGATTCAAACCGTATGTGGCTGAAGGCCGATTGTTTTTGTCCCGGATCTCCACATTCACTAGCTCCAGCTGCTCAGCAGCCTCAAAGGAATGGACGATTCGGATAATCTCTCCTTTGGCCCGGACAGTCATCGCTTGCTTCCTCGCATAGCTCCCAATAAAGCTGTTTTTGCGACGATTGGATACCAATTCGTAATCGAGTCTTCCGATGCGGGTCGTGACAGGCTGCGTAATTTTGCATACGTTCCAAACTCCCGACTTCTCCTGAGGTGAGACAATCGTCAGCTCTTCCGGTGACCGCTTGATATAGCGAATCAGCTCTTCATCTCCATCCACCAAATACCCGTGCTCGCTGCCTGTCTTGCGTAACGACAGAACATGCTCGAAGTTCACCCGGTCAATGGCAGGTACGGGAAAGCCGATGTTTTTTAAAGCCAAACGTTCGATGTTCCACAACGGGATCACATCCAGCTTTTTGTAAGGCTCCCACTCATCGAGGGTAATCGACATTTCCAGTATCTCTTCGTCTTCTGTAAACGTGCCCTCACAGGCAACCAAAATGACATCGAAAAACTTGCTCGCGTAAGGGTGATTCACCGTTTTCCACGGCATCCCGTTCTTTTGAAACATGTTGTACAGCTTTTCCAGCTCATCCATATACACACGACTTTGTTGGAGGCGTACCTCGATTGGATAGTGGTTGCCCCCCGTGTTCAAACGCCCCTTGAAGGTCCGCTTGCTCATTATCAGCGCCTGTATCTTGTCGTACTCACACTCTAAAAAGATCGTCATCATGACCGCTTCTTCCCGGTTGCTGAGCTTGACCGCCAACTCTTTGCGATCACATATTTTCTTTTCTTCATCACCAGGGATCATCGGGTACAAATACTCATGGATCGGGTCAAAGTCATCGCGATGGCAGAGGGTCACATAGATGTCGTGCTTATCTTCCTTGTCCTCGATCTCGGTAAAAACACGCTCCTCCAGCTTTTTCTGCATCTCCTCCTGATACTCGACCAGGTTGAGGAAGACGCCGTTCATGATCTGCTTGAGCAACCTGCGCTGCTCCAGCTCCTCCATTTTGTTCAAACGATCCAGTACGATCTCTTTCATGGCGTTTTCGCTGCCTCCTCCTGTGTCGGATTGGCTGTAGCTGGTGGATTAGCTTGCGGTGGCTGAACTGGCTGAGTCGCCGGAGCTGTCGCGGCTGGCGGAACTGCTTGATTGGTCGGCACTACTGGAGGCGCCTGAACTGGCTGGTACGTTGGAGCCGCCGGATTTACTGGGACTGTCTGGTTAACCGAGGGCGTTTGGTTATTCGGTGCCGTCTGATTCACCGGTGCCGTCTGATTTACGGGAGCCGTCTGGTTAACTGGTGCCGTTTGATTCACCGGAACTGCCGTTGGTTGACTCGCAGCACTCGTCCCTTGCACAGGTGGCTGTCCTGCTGACGCACCTGCCGACGGCGGAGCAGCAGGAGGATTTAGCTTCTCCTCTGCCTTTGTCACCTTGCGCTCCATCGCCAAAACTTTTTCCAGCACACCAATCTCCTGATAAATTTCCTGGGCCATCGTATATGATTGGATCGCTCCCTCGAAGTCTTGCGCCGCATAGCTCTCGTCGCCTTGCTTCTCCAGCTTGTCGCCATCAAGCGTCTTCTTTTCCTTATCGATTCCGGTCTTTTTGGAAGCTACCTCGTCCAGCTTGGTGCGAAGCTCCTTTTCTCCTGTCACAAAGGACGTTTCCAACGCCAGCTTGCGCGCCTTTTGGTAATAGGCCTCCGCACCAGCGTAATCCTGTGCCTCAAACAAGAGATCGCCTTCCTTTTTCCACTGCATGACGAGCACATACGATTGCGTCTTTTCTTTTTTCTCCAAAATCTCCGGTTCGTTAAAATCATCGCGCCCTTTCATTTCCTTGAGCGCCTTGTCGTACTTATCCAATGCTTTGGCGTACTGCTCATCCTTTACAGCCGTATCTCCATCCACGATCAACTGTGTAATGCGGATCTTTTTGGCCAAGAGGGCAGCCTGAACTTTGTTTTTCACGATATTTGCGGCATTTCTGGCATCGCTGTACGCCTTGAGTGCCTTCGGATAATCTCCCTCCGCAATGAAAGCGTCTCCGGCTGTTTCATACTCAAACATCCCTGTCGCAGCATCCGCGATGCGCTCCGCTTCCTTCATCTTGTACAGCAGAGCTCCGCCTCCAGCCAAGGCAAGCACGAGAAGGATGAGTGCCACCCGTTTGATAATTCGCCATTTTTTTTGTGGGTCTGTCTTAAAAATTTTGTTCGCAAAAATAGCGGCTGCCGTGTAGTTTTGAACGACATGCTCTTGCTTGCTCAAAAGCACATCTTCTAGCGTATCGATCCAGGCTTCAGGATCTTTCGCCTCTTGAAGCCCGTCCTGCATTTCGGCCGGATTTACTTTCTCCCACAGACCGGGGGTGGCAAGTAGAAAAACATCACCGTCATAGAGCGGAAACTTTTTGGAGACAAACGGACGAAATTCATTGGGTGTCCCCAAATAGCTCAAGAGATTATGTCGCTCTTCGTGCTGATCAAGCGCGTCCTCTGCGATTTCCTCCCCATCCACCATCTGTTGGGCAAGACTCTGATCCTTGCTCTGCCATTGCAATCGGCCATTGCGAAACTGATACAGTCGGGTGTTACCAGCGACCCCATACCTCACTCTGGCATAGTCCGTTACGACTACGGTCAAGCTCGCTTTTAGCCTGACGCGATGGCTCTCGGCTTGCAGGACACGATGGGCTTCCTGCAAATAGCGGCGTATGCGATAACGCGAAATGGATGGCTTCTGCAAAAAGTAGCCCAGAACGCTTTTGGCCGCCAACTCCGCACTTTCTACTTCCTGATCATTGTCCAATCCGCGGGCGATTACCCAGCACGCGATATCATCCAGCTCCGTGTAGGCAAAGTAATCCTTGTTGCGAACGAAGCTGCCTGATTCGGATAGAAACCCGGTAATGAATTCACTGTTGTCCTTTCTCATTCGTACTACCCGCTCCCCCGTTACCAGCCTTTTTCCAGGATGAGAATGGTTGCGTTGTCCTGATTGGCTTTTTGCTTGCTTTCCACCGCTTCAATGATTTGGTCAGCCGCGTCATGGGCAGCGATATTTTGGAACAAAATCTGCTCCAGCTCCATCTCAGTTAACGTATCGTAAACGCCGTCACTACAGAGGATGACCTTGTCTCCCTTCTCAAGCGGAAACGGCTCACGACCAATTTCGATATTTTGAAAGTTATCGTAGCCCAAGTAGTTGATTAGCTGTTTTTTCTGCGGATGGTCCAATGCCTCGTCCTTCGTAATCTCGCCGGACAGAAAACGAGCCTCCAGCACCGACTCATAAATGTCTTTTTGATTGATCGAGATGAATTCTCCATTCCGGAAAACGGTAATGATACTGTCTCCAACCGCTCCCCAATACAGCTTGTCCTCTACGATTACGCCAGCGACCAGTGTAGTCCCACCCCGACTTCCTCTCAGCGCCTGCAAAATCTCCGAATTGGCAAGAGAAGCGGCCCGGGAAAAGAAGAGGGACAAATGCTTCGGGTTGTCCAGCTTTGTAAACTCACGGATAAATGTAGTCACGGCAAGTGTTGAAGCAAGTCTGCCGTTAGCCAGTCCACTGATTCCATCAGCCAAGACTGCAATCGTCCCATGAGACGATGTTGCTGTCGAAAAGTAATCATCCTGTTCTTCTCGTCTGCCGATCGTCTGTCCATTTCCGATCTGGATGACGGGATTCATTTCTTGCCGGATCAAAGCTGCACGCAGACGAAACAAAAGAGTAATGGCAATGATCACGCCAAGGACGACCAGATACGGGATTGCGCCCTGTTGAAACATGCTCATCATTCCTTGCCTTTGTTGGAGTTGTCCCACTCGAAGTGAACACCGCATAGCGGGATGAATATAAAGGTACTCTTTCCGAGCTGAAGCACATCGTACGCAGTAAGCTCAACTGGCGTGTACACCGCTTCATTGTTATGATAAGCAAGCCCCGACGCATCGCCCGGGAGCAAGTAAAAGTTGCGTTTTTTCGGATCGTAGACAATCACCGCATGATTGCGGCGGGAGATCGCGTTGTCCCCGACGATTCGGATATGCATATCCTCTGCGCGACCGATGAAGTTCTTCTCTGCCATAATGCGGTAATCTTGACCTTGTTGCGGCCCCTCAATACATACCAGCCATCCGGTAACAGGCTCAATTCCTTCTGTTTCCCCTAGATACGGCATCGTCTTATCGTCGTCTGCCACTCTCGCTGGTGCTTTGTTGTCCGGTTTCGCCCCAGGCTCAACGACCATACTGCAATAAGGGCAGGTGCTTCCGTGTTTTCTGGTGCTAAACATGTGACCATTCGCGCATCTTGTCAAACTCATTCTTCTGCTCCCCCGTTTCGTTCCGTGCAAGGACGATATGTATGTGTAAAAGCGATGTTTCTCCCGTTGTTATTTCAGCAACAAGCGGGTATTAGCTATGTAAATGATGTCGCCAGCCTTCACTTTATGCGGCTGTTCAATCTCCAGCTTGCTCTTGTCGCGTTTGTTCGGCTGCTTGATGCCTGTGCCGTTTTTGGAATGAATATCCTCGATGAACCAGTCCCCAGACGCTTGATTCAGAACCGCATGCTGCTTGCTGATCAAAGCGGCGTATTCCGCGTCCGCCAAGTCGATGTCGACCTCGTTTTGCGCAGAGCTTTTGCCGATCAAAAGGGATGTCTCCCCTTGGATGAACCACTCCTTCACGCTCTCTCCCTCTTCATCCAATAAAACCAGTTTGGTGACGCCATCCTCTTTTTTTGGCGCCGGTTCGTCGGGGCTTCCGAATCTGACGATAATGACCCCGAACAAAAAGAGTCCGAAGGCAATTCCTGTAAAGATTTTCAGAGCGTTGCTGTCCGTATAACCAAAGACATAAATAAGTGCACAAATCACAAGAATGGAAATCAGCAACTCTATGAGCTTCACTCTGACGGACTTTTGGTACCCTTTTTTCTTCGCCACATTTTTACCCCCAATCAACTACCTCAACATGCTCTTGTTCAAAAATTTGTCTTTTCAGCACCGAGAAAGTTACGTGAACCTGAAGAAGGAGGAGCGCAGTGTAGGGGACCTACATGAGCACCGGACTTCAAAGGTGAACGTAAATTTCGATGCCGAATGAACTTCGAGAATGACTTCGTGATCAAAAGACGAATTTTTGAACTTCCTCTTAAGAAAAATGCTCCAAGCTTTGGGCGAATGGTGTATGTATGGACATCCATCCAAAGACAGGAGCAGGTTGCTACTACCTCTATGTCATGAAAGAGCTGTCATCCAAGCCCGATTTTTCCCTCTTATTTTTTCTTCATGCGGAAAAACTGTTCAAACATATCCGTTGTATCCAGTGGATTTTTCTTCTCGGATTTCATGGTGTTTGGATTAATCTCGCCTGTCTTCGGATGAAACCCAAAAAATCGTTCAAAGGTGCTCCCCAAATCTTCGAAGTTTACACCCGGTGCAGACTGCGCTTGCTGTTTGCTTTGTCCTTGTTTTGTACTGCTTGTATGACCACCAGTTTGTTGTTTCTTCTGCTGAAAAGCTTCGTAACGTGCGTCGTACGCCTCGCGCAAGGCCGGGTCCTGCAATGTCTGATAGGCCTCGGTAATTTCTTTAAAAATTCGTTCTGACTCACTGCTCCCGGCATTGACATCCGGATGATGCTGCTTTGCCAGTTGACGGTATGCTTTTTTGATGTCATTCGTGGAAGCCTGTTTGGTTAGCCCCAGAATCTCGTAATAATTTTTCATGCGCGCACCCTCTGTCTGGCAATGATTTTGGTTATTTTGTAGAGCCGTACCTCGAACACGGCTTTCGAGGTACGGCTCTTCCTACCTTACTTCTCCCAAAACCTAAACAGCGTAGCCGCCTTCGATTTTGGTGAGTTCGGTTTTGTCTTTCTTTTGCTTGATGAAGATGCTGAATGTTCCTACACCCTCGGTATCACCGAAGCTCTCGTTGTAATCTACTACGAATGCGTTCGGGAAGTAGATTTTGCGGATCACTTGATCAGCAGCGATTACTTCCAGTGTTACTTTGCGGTAGCAATCCGCTTTTTCTGCTGGTACCAAAGACCAGAGAGCCAGCTTCATGGTGTCATCCGCACTGTCACCATCAGTTGCAGTGATGATTTTGCCAGTCAGTTTCAGTGTTGCACCCACATCTGTGGAGCGCGCGTTGGAATCGTCTGGCGTGTCAGTGTCGTACTTCACTGTTTGGATGTTGTCCATGCCCAGCTCAATTGTTTCAGAACCTTCTACTTTGAGTCGAAAACCCATGAATAAAACCTCCTTGAAATGAAATCTTGCTCTCGAAGTACCTGATTGGCTTCGAGGCTTATGTGTAAGGGTGCGTTTTGGGAAACACACCTCAAACCACCTGCGTAATGTGTCAAAAAGTTTCATAAACAGCTCTCCAGGGGATCGATGCTATGCCTTGACCGGAGTCGTTCCTTTGGTGATGGTGACCTCCAGGTTTTTCACATTGCCGTTGAACACCAAATCGATATGGCACAGATTGCTCTTGTCATCGATGATGTAGCTCATATCATCGCCATCTTGAATGATGGAGTTCACGAAGCCACGCGTGCCCAGCCATTTGCTTTTTTGGCTGCTCGGATTGTTACTGAAGAACTTCACGATGTTATCGTGTTTGAAATCACCCGTCTGGAAGCGGAGAATCCGCTCGATATAGGTGCTGACAAGTGTTTTGTAGATGGAATCAAAGCCGTCCTCTGCCATAGCGAGGCTGCGTGCCTTGTACACCGTAATGCGCTTGATGTCTTTGCCTTGGATTTGTGCATTTTCCGAAGAGAAGACGAATCCAAAGTTTTTGCGGTTGATGGAATCTTTGATGTTGTTGGTGAAGCCTGAGATTTCTTTGGCCATTGTGGTAACAGCGCGCAGTCCGTTTTCACCTGCTTCGATGTCAAAGCGCACACCCGGATACTCGCGGCTAACCACTTTGAATGTTTCGCGCAAGTACTCTGGACACTGGTACGCTGCCACGACACCAGCAGCTACATAGCTGGCACCAACATAGACACCCTCGATCCACAGCTTCAGGATGTCTTCTTTTTCCTGGGACAGCTTCACGCCGTCTTCGGTTTGCAGCATTCTGCTGTCGATGACAACTCCTGATTTATCTTTCGGAATAATCGTGAAGTTCGGAATGCATGGGATAGCGAATTCACTGAATTCTTTGCGTACCAGGATTCCGCACTTGTCGATATATTTATCAATGCCCGCTGTCGCCATGCTGTTGAAGGTCGTTTCTTCACCTGTACTGAAGCTGAAGAACACTTGCACCTTGAAGTCCTTGACGACTTGAAGCAGCATGGTGAGCGATTCCATCGTATTGCCGTCCTGCTTGACGACTTTTTCGTTCCCACGGAAACGCTCGCGAGTCACTTTTGCTTTTCCCGCAGAATCCATATCCACAGATGGAACGATTCCGAACCAGATGGTATCCGTGAAGTCGTTTTTCGCGTTGACCGTGTTCAGGTATGTCTCCAGACGTGGAATGTTGCTGGACTTCACGAGCATGTCGAGCTTCGTATTCGTGATCAGCATCGCTGGCTGCATGCCTTTGTTCTTGGTCACGTATTGATCGAAGAACATCTTCACGCCCAAAATTTTCTCAACCAAAGGCTTCACCGTTTTTACGAAGTCGTCCTTGGCGTTTTTGTAAAACTCCAGATACGTATTGTAGTTCTGTACTTCTGTCTCAATGTTGACTTCGGTATGTACCGTAGGCAGCGGGCAGAAGGTGCGCACCACGAGATCTTTTACATAAGAGGATGGCGTCTCTGTGATCGACTCGTAATCCTCTTCGAAAACGTTCATCAGTCCGTTTCCGCTGTTTTCATCGAGAACCATCAGCTCGCGGCTGTCACTCTTTGGTGCCTCGATGATCTTCAGTTCTCCGTCTTCCCCAATCGTCAGCATCCCGATCTGAATCGCTTCGGATTGGTTCTCCTCTTGAGCGCCACCCAAGAGCAGTCGTGTTTTGATATCTTCAATCGCCAGCGGCAGCATCGCCATGACGTTGTTGTAGTTTTTGCTCGCATCCTCGAACATCGTGTTCAGCTTGTCACCGAGATCGAGCTTCTTCGGATCGCCATCATCGAGCTTTTCATAATGGCCGTACAAGTAGTGAATCTCTTTGCGCACCTGACGGATGTCATCCATCACTTTTTTCGGGGAAATCATATCGAGCAAATTCTCGAATTTGAAATCCACGTTGGTGATCCCTTGGCTGCGCTTCGTATCAATCAGGGTAAACAGCATTTTCAAGAAGTCATTGCTCTGATCGATCTTGATTTCAGAAATCGCATCCTCTGCAATTCCGTCAGGCTTTTTCAAGGTGTACATCACTTTTTGGTTCGCTGCATTGTAGAACGAATACACACTCGGGGAGAACTTGTCCAAAAACTCATCGAAGCTGCGCACGAGAAGATGCTCGTTGATCTCCTTGATCTTGTCGTCGCTGAGACTGTCGATTCCTTTTACATCTCCAACAATAGTGATCAGGTCCAATTTTTCCGGGTTGATCTCTTCGAACAGCATGGTTCGGTTGGTCTGGTTAATAATGTCCATAAATGGCCCCTTTCTGTTGTCTGCATAACCACTTAGTCCTACTTGATAAATGATGAGTCCTACTTCATGAATAGAAATACAAATCGTGACATTTATACCAAAAACAAACAAAAAATCTTGCCTCTAAATTAAACTTTGCCCGCATTATTTGTCAACATTCCGCAGATTGTGACAATTTTCCTATACCTGCACGACCATTCTCAGTATTTAGACCCATTTTATTCCACAAATCTTCCTTTTCTTGGATTCCCGTTTTATGCTGAAGACACAGAGTCTCCTTTCCTAGGTCTTCGAAAAAATAGGGATAAGCCTCGCCTTGTCCACTCTCTTACTAGGAAAGAAGCACAAGGACTGATAGATAATTCTCCCTAGTTGCCGCTGGGGAGGATTATACATTCACCTCATATTTACAAAAATGGGTGCAATTAACTTTTATATACATCGGCAATAAGAAACCGATCTTTTATACGAACAACCATTTATAGGTAAATCGTCCCATTTTAGTAAGTCATGAACTTTTTTAAAATTTTTTTCAGAAAAAAGGTGAATGTATGTACAAAAATCGTCAGTCAACCGTCTCTATGCCGCCACTTTTCCGAATGGTGGTCATTGGACTGCTCCTCCCCATGCTCTTCTTGTCCGCCCCACTAACTGCTGGGGCAAATGGAACAGCAGATGCCGGAGTAGACGCGGTCTTTGTCGTTGATACGAGTAATTCCATGAACAAAACGGACCCTGGCAAAACAGCCGCAGAGGTCATGAGTATGTTCATTGATATGAGCGAAGCCACGCGTACCCGCATTGGCTTTGTTGCCTATAATGATCGAATTGTACAAGCTCAGTCTCCAGCGAGCATGGCCGAAGCAAGAGATCGGGAACAGCTCAAGCGAACCATTCAAGGGTTGCGTTACTCTGGGTATTCGGATTTGGGACTCGGTTTGCGCAGAGGGGCAGAGATGATTGAAAAAGCAAAGGACCCGGCTCGCAAGCCATTTTTGATCCTTTTGTCAGACGGGGGAACAGATTTGCGGCAAAACGCGGGTGGCAGGAGTGTGGCAGCATCCAACAAGGATGTGGAGACAGCTATCTCGAAGGCAAAAGCGCAAGGCTATCCGATCTATACGATTGGTCTCAATAGCGATGGCTCCGTCCAGAAGGAACAATTGAAAAAAATCGCTGAGGCAACAGGCGGAACTTCCTTTGTCACACAAAGTACGGATGATCTGCCTGAAATCTTCAATCAGATTTTTGCCAAGCATATTCAATCTCAGCTCGTTTCGGTGGCAGCCATGACAGCGACCGGCGGCTTGCAGGAAGTGACCGTAACCATTCCTAACTCTAGCATGCAGGAAGCAAACATTATCCTGTTGTCCAACAATCCGCTGTTGGAATCGCAAGTGTACTATCAATCGCAGAATGTCCATTTTATGAAATCAAAAAAATACTCGCTGATGAAAATAGAAAAGCCGAAGAAGGGGAACTATCTCGTTAAATTTAGAGGCAAACCCGGGGATTTGGTGAAGATCAACTTACTGGGGAATTACAGCTTGATGGCTGGTGTGGAGGTCAAGCCTGAACCTGTTATCAAGGGGATTCCTGCCACGTTTACTACCTATCTGAACCATCTGGAGGGACGACTGGATGACAAGGATGTGTACGCATCCATGCAAGCAGAACTGATCGTAAACGATCTCGTGGGGAAAAAAGAAGAAAAGGTCCCGATGAAGAATCTTGGCGATAGCTTTACGGTCGACTACGTCTTCCCTCACACGGGCAAGTACCAGTGGAAAATCTTTATGAACGGCCCGGACTTTTATCGCGAAACGGCTACGAGCGTTTATGACATTACGAATATCTCGCCAGTTGCTGCTTCGGTCAATACCTTGACAATCGAGAAGGAAAACGGTGAGCAGGCTATCGATTTGGGTTCGTTCTTCACGGACGCCAATAACGACAAGCTGACCTATACCATCGTCACCGCTGATCCCGAAGAACGATTTGTCGCTACGATTCAAGACGCGGCTCTGAAGCTGACACCCGAGAAAAGCGGTACATCAGAAATCACCATCACCGCCACAGATGCAGAAGGAGCAAGTGTCACAGGCCCACTGGTCATTACCGTACACTCGGTATGGGATCGCTACATCACCATCGGCATGATTGTGTTGCTCGTAGCTGCGATTGGCTACGGTGTTTACTTGCTTACACGTCCCAAGCCTGCGTTTGTGGGTCGCCTGGAGGGTTATTTCCTGCACACGGCAAGCGGCAATGACATCCCTGTCAAGTTTTGGCCTCTCGCCTCCTTTGGCAAGAAGCAGCGGATCACGTTGCAGGAGCTGTTCACCAGTTTGGATGTGAATGAGCATTTGCCCGAAGCGCAGAAGATTTACTTCCAGCCGGGAAAAAATCAGACGCTCCTCTTGGTCAATCATAGTCACTGCACAATTGAACGGGGCAAAGAAACCATGCCCCGGCATAAAAAGCTCGTCCTCCAATACAACGACAAGGTGTATGTGACCTTTGAGGATCGGATGACCGAGATCGAAATTCGCTTTAAGAAATCGTCGTCTAATGAGGAAGCTTCCTAAGAGAGAAGCGCGCCTTTCCCTTCCAAATCAGATGCTCCGCACGAATCGCTGTCGCAAACAGCTTGAGGGTGGGGCATCTTTTTTTCGAGTCGACGGCCAATCCCCACATAATGACATTCGCCAGCAGCAGCGGAACATCAGGGTTCCGTGTTCGAATCGCTGGCAAGGTATCCTCAATGACTCTTGCCGCCACTTCAACGGGACGCTCTTTGGTCAGACAGTAATACAGGGTGGCAGCCAGGCTGTAAATATCGGAGACTACTCCTTGCTTGGATTGACCCGAGTAAAACTCAAGCGGTGAATATCCTTCTGTCGTCACAATCGGCTTGGGTTCATCACTCTCGAAGTAGATCGCGGAGCCAAAATCGATCAGCACAGGATGGCCAGCTTCAGTGACCAGGATATTTTTGGGCTTGATATCGCGATGAATAATGCCTTTTTTGTGCAAATAGTCTAATCCGTCAAATACCGGAAGTACCGTCTGATGCAAAAATGCTCCCAGATCAAGCTCAGTTTGGGCGAGTACATACTCATCCAGCGTCTTTCCTTTGCAATAGTCCACGACGAGATAACCTGTGCCATTTTCCGCAAAATGGTCGATGTATCCGATGATATTGGGATGATTCAGTTCCTTGTGCAGGGACGCCTCTTGCCAAAAGCTGTCTAGCAACATGTCGAATTTGTTTTTTAACGTTGGTCTGCGACAAATGACCTTCACGTGATCCAAATCTCGCATCGCCAATGCTTGAGGGAAAAACTCTTTGAGAATAAGTGTCCGCTTGCTTTTCATATGGTAGACCACATACACATTCGACAGCTCACTTGTGGAAATGGTCTTTTTGATCCGATAAGCTTTTTGCAGGATCGTGCCTTTTTTCAGACCTCTTTCCCGTTCTACCTGTCCCATGTCATGGCCTCCCCTATCTTTCCTCTCAAAAAATGATAACGAAAGATGGGGGATTCTGGCAATATAAAGAATAAGAATGGAGAGGGGAATGATAGATCATGGCACATTTGGAATCGTTGCTTCACGTACAAGTTCCCGTAAAAAATTTGGAAGAGGCCATTGTCTGGTACTGCAATCACCTTGGCTTTTCCTTGCAGGCGCGGTATCGTACTTCCGCTTTTCTTGCCCTGTCCGCGGGACCCACCTTGATGATATGGGAAACCGATGAGCAGACGTCCACAACCTTTACCGTTCATCATCAACCCATGCCTGTCTTTTTGTACACCACTTCCGATGTCCATGCACTCCATGATTATTTGCAGGCCCATGAAGTCTCGATTACCCACTACCAAAACGATGGCTTCGGATGGGTGCTCAAGTTTTTTGACCCGAGCGGAAACATGTGGGGAGTCATTCAAAAGAACAACTAGTCAGTTGGATATAGAAAAAAGAAAAAGAAGCATGCGTCAACAGCGTGCTTCTTTTCGATGTTTTGCACCCTATTCAAATGATAGCTTGAGAAGATTTTTCGCAGCTTTTTCTTTGCTGTTGCTGCTGTTCCCATAAATACTGGCCGCGTTGATAGAACGGAAGCGCGATAAAGGTCAACAGCATGAGGATCGCGAAGATGAGCGACCCTTGTCCAAATCCGAGTACCTGGAGCAACACGCCACCAATCCACGCACAAACACTCTGTCCAAGGAAGGCAAAGCCGCTGGCGCCGTAATACGCTCCACGCAAATGCTGAGGAGCAATCTCCCCGATCAGGATATCTCCAACGACAAAGCACAAGATTTCACCGATCGTAAACACCACCATCGACACAGAGAGCCAAAACAAATTCGTAAATAGCCCGAAACCGAACAGCCCCAGCCCAAACAATAGACAGCCCAGCTTCAATGCAGTCATCGAGGAGTACCGCTTCATAAACTTGGCGAGCGGATATTGAAGCGCTAAAACGGAGATGGTGTTCACTACAAATAAAAAGGAATACGCCTCTATCCGATCATGCCCAATGTACAGGGAGAGTGTGGTGTCCAGATGCGAGTAGGCACCGGCAACGAACAAATTCCCGAGCAGCAAGTAAAGAAATACTTTGTCCGTAAATACAATGCGTGCCATCTGATTCATGGTGACCGGATTAGCAGCCATATCCTGCTTCCACTGTTCCTTGAACATGATCATAAATACCACCAGCACAGCTGCGTACACGGCAAAAATGATGGCTGTAACGAGGAACGGCAACAAGGATGTGCTTCCTGCTCCCAGTTGCAAACCGATTAACGGACCGATTGCTCCACCCAGGTTGATCGCGAAATATCTGGCGTTGAAAACAGCTGCCCGCTGATCATCCGACGTGACATCCGCCAGCAGGGCACGGGCCGTTGGCTCAAATACGTTTCGAAAAAGACCGTTACAAGCACTTAGAACAAAGAACATCCACGTCTCCGTCGCAAAAACGTATCCGATCAAGACGATGCTCCAAGCTCCCATCGCAGTGATCATCACTGGATATCTGCCCAATCGATCTGACAGTGCTCCCCCAGCAAAGCTGCTAATTGTGCCAACCAGCAAGCTGAGTGCGAGGATCGAACCGACGATCGCAGGATCAATTCCTTTTACCTTTCCTAAATAAATCCCCAAAAACGGAAGCGTCATAAAAAAACCAGTGCGTGACAAAAATGTTCCGATAATGACACCCCATGCCACCGGATGAAATCTCATTCTCCCCATCTCTCTTTCCCATTCCCGTTTGTTATCTCTCGTGTTATCTTCAGTATATGGAACTAGAAAAAGAGGAAAAAGGGTTCGGTTTAAGTGAATCCGATCACCTTTTAAAGTATGTATTTTATTTGAGAAATGGGGGCCAGCATGGTTACCGTTCTGCATTTTCTAGAGCTTCGTTCGTTTTTTCATCAAGAAGAAATCGGGAAACCGTTCCCTGTCACCATCGAAAAGCTGGCAGGAATTTGGCACTGTACGCCTCGCTACGCCAAGCTGATTGTCCGTAAGCTAGTCGATCTGGATTGGGTCGAATGGAAGGCGGGACGCGGACGCGGGAATGTCTCGGTCATGACGCTTTATGCTGATTCCGATGAAATCCTCCTCGCCGAGGTCAAGCTGCAGATAGACAAAGGCGACGTCAAAGAAGCGATGGAGCTCATGAATCGCTACGGCAAAGCAGCCGTCAAAGACCAGATCATGGATTGGCTCTCGGAAGGAATGGGCTTCTCCAGCTACTCGGTATCGAATCGTACCCAAGATATCATCCGCTTTCCGGTATACCGCACGATTGTGACGCTGGACCCAGGTCTGGTTTACTACCACTTCGATGCACATCTTGCGGGACAAATTTTCAATACACTCGTCCATTATGATCAGAACAGTCGGTCTATTTTGCCCTCTATCGCTCACTCGTGGGAAAGCAGTCCAGATGCAACAGCATGGACCTTTTATTTAAAAAAGAACGTGCAGTTTCATCACGGACGGGAACTGACTGCTCATGATGTTGTTTTTTCCCTGAATCGGCTTCGTTTGCATCCAGACACGTTTGAGGCAAGCTGGATGTTTCGTGACATAGATCAGCTCATCGCCATTGATGACAGAACCGTGCGCATCCTGCTTAAAGAACCGAATTACTTGCTTCTGAGGCTGTTGGCGACGATACCCGCAAGCATTGTTCCAGAAGAAATCGTTCAGCAGGATGAGAAAGGTTTTGGAGAAAAGCCAATCGGAACAGGCCCCTTTCAACTGGTCCGCCTAAACGAGGGGATCTGTATTCTTGAGGCATTTCCTGCTCATTTTCTGGGGAGACCGCAGTTGGATCGTGTGGAAATTTTGATCTTCCCCGAGTTGGACATGGGGCGCCTAAAAGAACCAAATTGGGCGTCTGTGATGGTGTCGCACGGGGTTCAGTCGAAAGCGCTAGCATTGAAGGAGGCAGTCATTCAGGGGGGTCAGGACTGGTACGATACGGAGGCATTTTTTTCCTGCTGTAATTTGCTTGTTTTTAACCAGTGGAAGAGCGGTCCGCACAATCATTTCAAGTTCCGTCAAGCGCTTGATCAGCTGATTGATCGGGATCAAATGATTGCCGATTTAGGCGGTGATCGCATCTACCCGGCAAAAGGCTTCCGCACATATCACCCTGTTTTAAGGGAGGTAAGAGCGAGAGAGAACGAGCAGCTCTGCCATGCGAAAATCATGTCCCTGCTACAGGAAAGCGGCTATCTGGGAGAAACACTGCGACTCGTGACCACAGCCTACCATGAAGAGGATGCGCTATGGATTCAACAACGATGCGGCAATTATGGCATACATCTGGAAGTCGATGTGAGAGAACCATGGGAATTTTCGAATCGCGAATGTTTGCCCGAACATGACTGCCAACTGTACGGCAATGTGTTTAGCAGCGATCAAATCAGCGAGCTGGAAATGTATTTGCAAAGAAATTACTTTCTCCCCGCATTTGATGAATCGTTGGCTTTGGCTATCAACAAGGAGATTCGCTTGACGTTTCAGGAGCCAGACCGGCTTGCTCGGGAACGCCATCTCGCCAGAATCGAAGCCATGATCAAGGAAAATCATGCTGTCCTGTATTTGGTTCAGAAAAAGACTCTTACGTCGTTCCACAAGTCACTACGCGGTGTTTCGATCAATTCGTCGGGGTGGTTGGACTTTCATAAAATATGGTTTCAACCGGATGCGTTGCAGCAGCAGATGTAAGGAGGAGCTGTGGAGAGGGAAGAAGTGCATTTCCAGTCTACGCTTCGGCCTCCGCCCCGACCACAACCCTCGGGTATACCTTTATTCTTTCATGCCAAAAAAGCAATCCAGGAGCGACCTTGGACTGCTTTTTTCTATTAAGAAACTATTTTGACTGGTGATAAACTTCTTTACCTGCTACAAAAGTCATGATCACGTCAAATTGTGTATTCAATACCGTAATATCCGCATCATACCCTGCCGCCAACCGTCCTTTTCGCTCGCCAAAGCCAAGGATGCTTGCTGGTGTCAGGGAAGCCATTTCTACTGCATCTGGCAAAGAGACACCGCTCAGCGTCACCATATTGCCGACTGCTCGATTCAGCGTCAGGATACTTCCAGCAAGGGTTCCATCTGCGAGCTTTGCCTGATTGTCTTGGACGTGAACCTCTTGTCCCCCAAGGTCATAAGTCCCTTCGCCCATCGCGGCTGCCCGCATGGAATCACTGACGAGAGCGAGCCGTTCAGCTGTTTTGACCCGATACAAAATCTTCATGACTGCTGGATGCACATGGATTCCATCTGCGATCAGCTCTGTGCTCAACTGCTCGTGATACATCGCTGCACCGACTACACCTGGCTCCCGATGATGCAGCCCTGTCATGGCATTGAAGCAATGGGTAAAATGGCGCACGCCCGCATCTACCGCTTCTGTCGCTTGGGCGAACGTAGCTCCTGTATGTCCAGCAGATACGATGACATCGCGTTCTTTTAACCAGGCAATCGCTTCAAGCGCTTCCGGTTGTTCTGGCGCAATCGTCACGACCTTGATCAGACCTTCTGATAGCTCGTATAGCTTTTGCACTGCATCGAGCTTGGGTATCGCGATGTTTTCTTCTTTTTGCGCCCCCTTGTAACGAGGGTTGATCCACGGACCTTCCAGATGGATGCCGATCGATTGTGCCCCCTGAAGCCCTTCCCTGCTGTTCTGCGCGATGTTTACCAGCACTTGCTCCAATTGAGCATAAGGAGCCGTCATCGTCGTCGCCAAAAAAGACGTCACCCCATGTCGCGCGAGTGCAGTCGAGATGGCCTGAAGTGATTCCGGCGTCCCGTCCATCGTGTCGTATCCGTCAATCCCATGCATATGCATATCGACAAATCCGGGACAAATCCACCCATCCTCTACTGTCACCACATGATCTGGCAAAGCTTTTCCATACTCATCAGCCTTGCCTGCATAGATGATCGTTCCATTTCCCACGACTACGAGACCATCATGCAATTCCTGTCCATCTGCGACAAGTTTCCCCTTGAGAGCGTATTCCTGGTTCAATTTGATTTCCTCCGTCTTTGGCGTGGCTTTCTTTGCGCATTTATTCTACTGGGGTTGCCCCAGATTGCTGCAAATTCTCGTCGTCTCCGCCGCCAGCTTTTCAACGAGCTCACTCGCGCTGATTTCCTGACTGAGTGGAGCTGCCTGCCCCGCCCACATCGACATGTACGCAATTTGCTGCTGCTTGCCCGCTGCGGCTCGAATGTCTTTCGTCAGAGCATTTTGCACCGGATAGGTCGGGAGCTCGTGATCAAGTGGGGCGAGCGTTGTCATAAACTCATTTTGAATGCCCCTTGCCCATTTTCCAGAGAAAGCACGTGTCATCACAATGGACTCTTCGCTCGTCTCCCAAATAGCTTTCTTGTGCAGGGCATGTGCTCCGCTCTCCTTGCACGTCAGAAAAGCCGTTCCGAGCTGCACTGCCTGTGCCCCGAGGGCAAGTGCTGCTGCGATCCCACGCCCGTCCATGATCCCACCAGCCGCGATTACCGGAATCTTGACCCGATCCACGACTTGCGGGACGAGCGCCATTGTTCCAATCATATTGCTTGGTGAATCCGGCAAAAAGGAACCACGGTGCCCGCCTGCCTCACTGCCTTGGGCGGCAATCATATCGACTCCACTCGCTTCCAATGCAATCGCTTCGCGAACGGTTGTCGCTGTTCCAATGACAGTAATTCCCCGCTGCTTCAGCTCTGCCATCAAGCGATGATCCAGAACACCAAAGGTAAAGCTGAAAACGGAGGGCTGTTCCTCCAGGACGACAGCCATCTGCTCAGCAAACGGCTCTGTAAATTGCGTCACCTGCGGGTTAAGCGGAATGCCCAATCGATCTCGCACATCATTCATTGCCTGAGCAACGCCTTCTGCGATCGGCTGGTCGGCATCGAAATCTTCGGGAATAAACAGATTCACGCCAAACGGTTTGTCCGTTAACGCCCGAATGGACTTGATCGCCTCACGAATTTGCTCAGGAGACATATATGCGGCACCGAGCGTCCCGAGTCCCCCTGCTTCTGAGACAGCGGCTACCAGGGCAGGTGTGGTCGCTCCCCCTGCCATTGGCGCCTGAATAATCGGCCATTTCAAATGTAAACGCGAAGTGATCGGATTGTTTGGCCACATCGTTTTTTCACTCCTCCACTTTTTGAATAACCGCTTTTATTGTTTACTCATTACTTGGTCGTCGTTGTGAATCCATTCGAGAAACTGAGCCAACACCCGGGCAGTTAACCCCCAGATGACACGCCCGTCCACCTCGTAAAACAAATGCTCGACTGTCCCTATTTTCCACGGATATCGCTTGCCACCTGGGATCAGATGATAAGGAAAATCCTCTTCGGGCTCGGTCATAACAGTGGAAAGATACTTCGCTGGCTGTGTTGCCAACAGACGATCGAGTGGAAGGATAAAGACCTCTCCGACCTCGTCTGGGTTCGGCTCCATATCTCGAATTCCTTCCACGTATCCAATAAAGGGCGTAATGATAGAGGAGCCTGGCCCAATCACCTGATCGAGCTCGCCTACATAATGAATCCGATCAAGTGGAATCCCCAGCTCCTCGCTTGTTTCCCGAGCAGCGGTCGCCCAACGTGATTCGTCACTCTTCTCAGCTCGCCCTCCCGGAAAACAAACCTCGTTCGCCTGTCGCCGCATCGTACTGGCTCTTTTTTCAAATAAAATGCCGAGCTGGTTGTCAGCCATTTTGACGAGCGGAAGCAAGACACTGTACGCGCCGCTCGTCCCACGTTCACGTTCTTGCAATCTCTTTGAAATCTCCCTGATGGCAGGAGCAAGGGAATCCTCCCCTGATTCCTGTGGCAAGTACTGAGAGACCTCGATTAAATTTTGATCCGGGTCACGAAAATACACCGAACGAATCGGCCCGATAGCCCCTGTTTTTGGAACAGGTCCTTCCACCAAATGGACGCCGCATGCATGAATATGCTGGATGACTTGCTCCAGCGGAAGGGATGTGATAAGACACAAATCAGCGGAGCCTGCGACTGGATGCATCGCTTTTGGCTCCCATTCTTGTCCGATTTGATGCAAATTGATTTTTTGCTGGCCGAAGTGCAGAGCCCTCCTGCCATCGCCAAAGGTAACTGCCTTCATACCCAGGACTTTTTCGTAAAAGTGACAGGTTGCCTCGATGTCTTTTACCGTCAAAACCAAGTGGTCTAATCGATCGATCATATGCCTTTACTCCTTCTCGTCCCGATACATGCTTCATGCTGTTATTATAACAAACACAAGGCGGTTGCTTCTCCTCCCCATTGTCCTCCAACATTTCCCTCTTTTCAATTCCCAAATTGCCTCATCTCCACTTCACCAAATACAAAAACGAGCGTCTCCCTCGTAAACAGACGGGAAAACGCTCGCTATATCCACGCTTTGCGAAACTATGCTTTTGAACGTGCCAGCAAGTACAAGAAATACGGTGCACCGATAACCGCTACAACAATACCAGTCGGAATCTCTGACGGCTGCATGATCCAGCGCCCGATAGTATCCGCCACAATGACCAGTAGCGCACCCGTCAGCGCTGATGTTGGCAAAAGCATCTCATGTTTTGGCCCTACTAATCTGCGAGCCAAATGCGGACCGATCAACCCGACAAAACCGATGCCTCCACTCACTGCCACGGAGGAAGCGGCAAGCCCGACTGCGGCAGCCAGCAGCTTCAATTGTTCTTTGGCAACGGGTGCACCCAAGCCTTTCGCCAACTCTTCTCCCAAATTGAGCACATTCATAACACGTGCTTTGTAAAAAACATAAGGGATTAAAATGGCGATCCAGGGCAAGAGCGAAAGAACGAACTTCCAGTTGGTCCCCCAGATACTACCTGCGAGCCAAGTCGCCACAAACTGGTACTTGTCCGGGCTCAGCTTCAGCGTCAAGACGATCATCGCGGCACTCATCCCGGCCGCCACGGCAATCCCCGTCAATACAATACGGGTCGGAGACAATCCCTTGTGTCTTTTATAAGACAATGCGAAGATCAGCGCTGCTGTCACGCTGGCTCCGAGCAACGCCAACACTGGCAGCAAAAAAACAGGTGCCGCAGACGTCGATGGATAAAACGAAATGAACAGCATCACCATCAAGCCAGCACCAGCGTTGATCCCCAAAATACCAGGTTCGGCCAACGCATTGCGGGAAATTCCTTGAATAATACACCCCGATACGGCAAGTCCTGCCCCGATCAGGAGGGAAATCACAATCCGCGGCAAGCGGAATTCAAACAAGATCAGGCTTTGTTTGTCTGTTCCAGAACCGATTAGCGTCATCAGAAGATCGCTTGGTGACAACCGGATATAGCCTGTGTTCATACTGATGATAAACGCGATGAAAATGAGGATAGCGAGTATCGTCATAACCGCAAAGGCTTTATTTCTTTTGCGGGTTTGGTATTGGGAAAGCATTTGCTGCATCATTACATCTCCCTTCTTTCTTTACGCGCCAAGTAAAGGAAGAACGGTACACCAATTAGCGCAATAAGTGCCCCTAACGGCGTCTCATACGGCGGATTTACCATTCTTGCGGCCAAATCGGCGAAAACGACGAGCAAGCTGCCCAAAATAGCAGAGCAAGGAATAATCCATCGATAATCAACCCCAACCAAAAAGCGGGTCAAATGCGGAACGATCAATCCAACAAAGCCTACAGCCCCAACAACGGCGACTGCAGATCCAGCCAAAATCAGGACGATGATCATGCCTGCCAGTTTGACCAACGCCGTGCGCTGCCCCAATCCTTTCGCTACATCTTCTCCAAGACTGAGCATCGTGATGGAACGCGACAACATCATCGCCCCAATAAGAGCTGCGACAATCCATGGAAACATGACTTCAAGCTGAAACCATTTGGTTCCCGCCACACCGCCTGCATACCAGAAGGCCAAATCTTGTCCAATTTTAAAGTAAAGCGCAATCCCTTCGCTTAACGCGGACAATAGTGCGGTCAATGCGGCACCCGCTAAAACAAGGCGTACCGGAGTCAGACCGCCTTTTGCCAAGGAGCCAATCCCGTAGACCATACCTGCCCCTACGCCAGCACCCAAAAAGCTGTAGAGAATCAGGTACATGAACGGCAGACCCGGGAAAAAAGCGAAGCAGAGAGCCAAAACAAATCCGGCACCTGCATTCAAACCAAGCAGCCCAGAATCCGCCAACGGGTTTCGTGTCATCCCTTGCATGATGGCACCTGCAACAGCGAGGCTGGCCCCGACCATTGCACCGCCGAGCAGACGCGGCAAACGAATCTCCTGAATAATTTGGTGTTGGGTAATATCTGGATTAAATTGAAAAATAGCTTCCCATACGACAGCAAAGTGAATGTCGGCTGCTCCAAATGACACAGACAAAAACATCCCCAATATTAATGCGAATACTCCGCCGGTCAAAATGAGTGTCGCTGCCCAAGGGCGAGAGCGAAACGCAACCGGCTTTCCGTTATTCCCCTCTTTCAGGGAATGTGCGTGTTGACTCATACGTGCCACCTTTTTTTCGTTAGTTTGGAGCTGAGTTGCTAATAGTGATATTGATTCTTATTATCACATAATGATTTTAGGCGATGCGTGAAAACAGTGTCAATGGACAATCGCGAACTTGTCTTTGTACATTTACGCTAATACTTTAAGGACTTCGTCGACCTTTTTCCCGTTGGCGATCACACCGTGATTCATCCAGGTCATGAAATCCACCTGGTACGCCCGCTTTTTTTGGACAGCGGGAAGCGCTTGCCACACGGGATGGTCGAGCTGAAGCTGTTCGGCACCTGGTTTTCCGTCATGCCACTTGTCAAAGGCGAAAAAGATATGATCAGCATCCAGTGTAGACAGCTCTTCCCACGACACCCCTTCTCTCACTTGCTTGGCAAATTGTTTTTTTACGAGCGGGGCCGGCTCCATTTCCAAATCTTGAAACAACACCTGCGATGTGTAGTTTTTCTCTACGAGGATTTGATCGGCCGAGATGCGCAAGAAGGCTACCTTCTGCCCTTTGAGACTCCGTCCTATTCCATTTTTGGCAGCTCTTACTTTTTGTTCATACTGCTCGATTGACCGCTCTGCCAATTCACTTCGGCCCAACCGATCACCGAGGGTGCGCAATGTTTTTCGCCACTCAGGACCGAACTGCCGAATTACGCATGTAAAGGCAATCCGGGCACATTGGTCATACACATCCGCCTTCCAGCCTGTACACTCCCGAAGCATAATGACATCTGGGGCACGACTGGACAATAGCTGCACGTCATCGGTCAGCACATCGTACGTCGGTACATCATGCAGGCCCAAGTAGTCTTGCTGCCCCCAATATGTATGCGCCCATTGAACGACGGGTCGAATACCAAGAGCCAGCAAATAATCCTCCATATAAAGAGAGACGACTCGTAAATCATCCCGATGAATGTTGCGGTATTTTCCTGGCGCAAGCCCTACACTCTGTTTAAAACGACGATTGAAATAATATTCGCTGTTGAATCCGACGT
The DNA here is from genome assembly GCF_021270385.1 of Brevibacillus sp. AF8. Lineage (NCBI taxonomy): Bacteria > Bacillati > Bacillota > Bacilli > Caryophanales > Paenibacillaceae > Brevibacillus > Brevibacillus sp. AF8. Next base: position 82,804 of record NZ_JAGQDN010000019.1, read on the forward strand.
TTTGGGCAATCTCGTTGATCCGATCACCTGTCATGAGCAGGAGTTGCTTCGCCCGATTGATCCGCAGTTGATTCATGTAATCGAGCGGTATTTCTCCCGTCATTTCCTTGAAGAGCTGCGTATATCGCCAACGTGGAACGTTCGCTTCCTGTGCTAGCTGGTCTACGGTCAACGGCTCTTGATAGTGCTCCTCTACATACGCAATCGAACGTTCAACTGCTCTCCTCGGGTCCAAACTTGTTTTGCCTGGCACATTTTGCTGGGCCAAAACGCATAGCAATTCCTCAAAGCGCACGTGATTATAAAATCGTTGCAGCGACTCTGTGGCATCGCGATGCTTGTAAATCTCTGCAATCGATTCAACGACACGAGAAAAAGGCGTGCAGGTCAACTCCCCCATACAGAAAAAAGCCTCGGAAGCTTGTTCCTGCGTCGGAGCTCCCGTGTGGACGACACGAAAAGTCAGATAATAGTAGTCGAGAACATGACTGGTGCAACTGATCCGAACGTTCTGACGCGGTGCTGCAATCCAGCATCGCTCCCGAGTGAACCGATATGTCGACGATTCGATTTCCATGTGCCCTTCTCCGTCTGTTGCTACAATCATCGTGTAGTCCTCCGGCTCTTGATAGTCCTGCCATCTTTCCACATTTACTTTTTGAATGGCCGTCATGGCAAAGAATGATGGTGGAGATAGCTTGGCCCCGGTTGCTTCGTTATTCATCTCCCTCACCTTCCTTGTGAGAATGATTATCATTTCTATTATAATGAGTAAACATCCCGACTACAAGCTCCGAAAATGAAAAAGAAAGCGCATCAACTGATATGACGCGCTTTCTCTACTAAACTCATTACTTTACAATCGCTTTGACCAAGTCGTCTGCCTTCTTCATATTGGCCAGAATGGCACCAGATTGCCAATGCGTTCGCTCCATTGGATAGACATGACCTTTTTTTACCGCAGGAACGGATTTCCAGATGGGGCTCTCCAAAATCTTGAGTGCATCCTTGTTTTCTTCGGAAGTCCACGTGCCATTCGACGGGAACACAATGATATGTTCTGCATCGATAGCCGGGATGGCTTCTTCTGATAATACCACGTGTGTTTCCTGATTTTTGGCAGCGGAATACGGCGTAAGTCCCAACTCCTTGTAGAGCATGCCTGTGTAAACATTGCCATCTCCGAAGAGGGCCAAATTCGGCTTATTTCCCACGTTCAAACGAATGACGGCCACCGTTTCATTGCCAATCGCCTTTTCCAGCTTCGCCTTGGTATCCGCTATTTTCTCATTGTACTTTTGGATCGCTTCGTCTGCTTTTTCTGGAACGCCTAACACCTCGGCGATTTTCTTGAGTCTTCCAATCGTGTCGTTACGGAGTTCATCCGGCAGCTTGTACGTAGGGGCTACCTTGCTGAATTCCTCGTATTTCTTGGGATCAGCGTAGCCATCCACAATGATGATATCCGGATTGGCTGCAAGCAACGCTTCCATACTTCCTGTAATATCAAAAAGCGGCACGTCCAGCCCGAGGTAATCCTGTTTGCCCCACGCCGGGTGATACCACTGGACAACCGGAGTCACACCCAACGCTGTCAAAAAGTCCTCCTGATAAATCGCCGCTACCCGCTCTGGCTTTATCGGAATTTCTACATCGCCATAGGCGTCCTTCACCACTTTGGTTTTCACAGCGGTGTTCTCAGTCGTTGCTTTCTGCTCAGTGGATGTTGGCTCCGCTGCTTTTTCTGCACACGCAGTTAACACGAGCATCATGATCAATAATAATGCCATCCATGCCAATCCTGCATTCCGAACCGTTCTGACCATCTTTCTACCCTCTCTCGCATCTGTTGATGATTATCCAATTGATACTCATTCTCACCTTTTGCATCCTGATCATATTTGTTTCCTCTCTATCTGACAATGCATTTTCTCCATTATTTTTTGTCCAAACTCCACAACCGTCCGTGTGAAACCCTTCCCTTTGCACAAAATCAATGAAGGGTATCTGACGTTTGTCCATTGAGCTGGTAAGCTGTATATGATAATGATTATCAGTGGTAGCAAACAGATTCAAACGAATACTGGAGGAAAATAGAAATGAAACACATGCGCAACATAAGCGGAACGCTAGGAATCTTCGTGCTGGCTGGTAGCTTGCTCATCGGATGCAGTCCCTCTGCTTCGCAAGCGACGAGCTCCGCGAGCAGTGAAGCAAGTCTGAAAAGCCGGACGCGTCCCTATACGGATTATCTCGGGCATACAGGCAACATCCCGGTCTCCCCTGCACGAATCATCTATTCCGGTGAGACATTTGGCGATATGCTCGCGCTGGGCGTGACGCCGATTGGGGGATTCGGGTATTCCAACCAAATCTTTGAGGCTCAACTCCATGATGTCGAGAATGTCGGTTTTCCCATTAATCTCGAAAAGGTCCTGGAATTACAGCCCGACCTGATTATCAACGCAAATACGGAACAAAAAGAGTATGAACAGCTAGCCAAAATCGCCCCTACCGTCATTTTTGATACATTCGCGCCGTTGGAAGAGCGGATGACCCAGCTCGGTGATATTCTTGGGAAACCGGAGGCAGCTAGGAAATGGCTTGCCGATTACAAGCGGAAATCGGAGGAGATGTGGAAGAAGCTGAAGGAGTCTGGCACTATGAAAGAAGGGGAAACCGCCTCTGTCTTTACCTATTATCCGGGTGATCGGCTGTTTGTCATGGCTAGAACAGGGCTTTCCCAAGTGCTCTACGATACAAACGGATTCAAGCCCACCGCGCCCATTCAGGAAATACTCCATGCACAAAAAGGGTTTGAGCTCATTTCCGTGGAACGTTTGCCCGAAATAGCGGGAGATCGTATCTTTATACTGAATACGCCGAGCGAGGAAGCTGAGAAATCAACGCAGAATCTGCTAAAATCACGTATCTGGAAAGACCTTCCGGCTGTTAAAAACGGATCTGTCTACTTTATCGACATCGAAAAATCTAGCAGTGATGCGACAACAAGAGAATGGCTCCTGCAAAAGATTCCTGAAATCCTGGCGAAGTAATGAAATAGGAGAAGCTTTTCAATAATGATTGAAAGGCTTCTTTCTTTTGTATACGAATGATAAAATAAATGATAATGATTCTCATAAAAAGGAGGGCAAAACCGATGCTTCACTCTATACCACCTCATCCTCCGCTCGGTTCCCTTCATTTTCAGTTGTGTAAAACAGAGCGGACAGCTAGTCCTTCAGCCACTCCCTTCCATTCCCTGCTCTTCTTCACAAAAGGGTACGGCAGCCTCCGTATTCACGACCAAACGTTTTCACCTTTGGCAGGAAAGTGTTTTTTGCTTTCACCGTCTACTCCTTTTGCTATCGAATCCTTATACGACAGCGCGATTGAATGCTACCAAATCTCGTTTACTGTCATCCAGTTCGATGCAGACAATAGGCCCCTATCTTATCCATACGAACTGCTTGATGGTCGTATCGAGCTGTCCGCTCACCCCTCTGCCCAGCTCTTGCGCTTATGTGACGCTTTGCTCTTGGGGCGTTCAACTTCTTCTGAAATGGACAGCTTTTGGCAGCAATTGCGGTTCCAGAAGCTGATCGGATTTTTGCTGGAGCAAAATCTCTCTCCTAGCCTTATCCCCAACAAGAGCAAAGAGGTCGAGAACAGCATTCGTTATATCCAGCAAAATTATCAAGAGAACATGACGGTCAAGCAGTTGGCAGATCTGGCCAATGTACCGTCGTGGCAGTACACACAGCTCTTTCGCCAGTTGACGGGTAAAAAGCCTTTGGAATATTTGACAGCGCTGCGTATTCATCATGCGAAAAAGCTCTTGAAAAGCTCGAACGATTCACTGCGGGACATCGCCTCGCAGGTCGGCTTCACGGATGAGTATTATTTTAATCGTCGCTTTCGAAAGACGACCGGTTACACGCCTAGGCAATATTCCAGGCTGACTCAACGCATGGAGCTCGTGCAGGACTGGACAGGGCATGAGGTAGAAATCCCCCTTCGCCCACAACGCATCGTCTATATTGGGGAGACATTTAATGATTTGCTCGCGCTCCATGTGGAAAATATCGTCGGCGGAAATTTTACCTGGGTAGAACGAACAATCTACCGGGACCGAGTAAGACACATGCAGGATATTGCGTTTCCCGTTGACTTTGACCATTTGACGGCATTGAAGCCAGATCTGATTATTTTCGCGAACGCAGAAGAAGACAAATACAAGCAGATGAATCAGATTGCCCCAACGCTCACGTTTAATTCATTTGCTTCGCTGGAGGAACGGTTGTATACACTCGGAGATTGGCTAGGGAAGAAGAACGAGGCGCGGGAATGGCTCAAGAAATACCACACGAACGCTGCCACCATGTGGAATCAGCTCCGCTCCGAGCTTGTGCCCGGTGAGACTGCATCCGTCTTTATCCATGAGCATGGCGGGCGTATGTTCGTCATGGGCACTTCCGGGCTTTCCTCCGCCCTCTACCATCCAAACGGTTTTACTCCGGTGGATAAAATTCAAGAAGTAATGCAAGCTGGCTACGGTTTTATCGAAATTCAAGAGAAGGACATCCACCTGTACGCGGGCAATCGGATCTTTATGCTGCTGTCCGAAGACCCCGAATCGCGTCAGGCTGCTGCTGCATTGATGCAAAGTGATAGGTGGCACAGTCTGCCAGCCGTTCAAAATGGGTATGTTTATTTTGTAGAAGCGCAAAAATGGAATGGCGGCGCTGCCCTTACCAGAGAGAGATTGCTGCATGTGCTGCCACTTTTGCTGCGCCATTCTTCCTGAAGCAAACAGGCCAGCTTCCCTGTCGTGGGGAATCACTGGCCTGCTTACTACTCCTCTGCTACCATCCATGCTACATTTTTTGCTTGGAGTCCTTTATTCCATTCTGCTGGTGCTGGCGTATCGCTGATCACAATGTCGACCTCTCCTAAATCTGCGATCTTGCACAATGTGCTAACCCCGATCTTGGAGTGGTCCGCTAGCACAATGCTTTCATTGGCATTTTCGATGAAACAACGGGCAAGTTCTGTTCGATCCGGCTCATAGCAGGTCAAGCCTTTATGGAGCAAGATGCCGTCAGCCGCGATAAACGCCTTGTCCACATAAAATTGTTTCATCATCTTCTCTGCATAGGTCCCGCTTACCCGATGATGCTTGGCGCTCACTTTTCCACCCAGGAAGTAGATATCTGCCGCAAGCATTCCACTGTTTTGGTACTCGATTAATCGATTCAGCGCCGTGATCGAGCTAGTGAGGATCGTCAAATCTTTTTTCGTGACGAGAAAGCTGATCATCTGCAAAGGCGTTGTCCCTTCATCGATGACAATGGTATCGCTGTCTTGCACCAAGTCTGCTGCCAACCGTCCAATCCGTTTCTTTTCTTCCGCTCGCAAGACTTCACGGGTAATATGAGAGGGCTCGGAGCGCTCCACTGTCAGCTTTACTGCCCCGCCATAAACGCGCTTCAGCTTTTTCTCCGCTTCCAGCTCTTCCAAATACCTGCGGATCGACTCAGACGAAACCTGCAGCTTTTCGACCAGTTCATTGGTCCGCACCTTGCCATTGGAATTGATCAACTGCAAAATGATTTGCTTACGCTCTTCCCCGAACAACGACACGCCGAATGTCCCCCTATATCGTACTTTACGTCATTTCGAGCTTCTCTCCATGAATGTAAATCTGACGTTTTGCCAGCTCGTGAAAAATCACTGCCGGATCGAATGCCTCTTCTGGAGTAATGACGCCAGTAGCTTTTACGTTTCCTTTTGCGATCTGCTCAGTAGCAATCGCCAGCGGGATTCCTACGTTGCGGGTATAGGCGCGCAGCCCAGCCCAGTCAGCTACAGAGCCGTCAGATGCCGGATGTGTATGGTACAGGACGTGTCCTACTTTCCGACCGTCCTTGGTACCTGTTACCTCGACATGGAGAGAGTACCCGTATAATTCCGTCTCTTTTCCCTCCCTAGAATTGTAGAGGTATTGGGAGATACAATCAAGGATTCCCACCTTTGTTTCGCCTACCGTGATGGGATCGTTCCGTAAAAAGCCATAATCGTAGAGGGCTTTGACCAGCTCCATGTTTTGCTTCGGCCATGTTCCCCGTACTTCGATCAGCTTTACCCCTTTTGGAGACAAAGCTTGTGCCAGCGTCTTCGTTTCTGCATGAGGAATGATGTACTGAATGGTTTTTCCATACGGCTCGGGAAGCTTTATTTCGCGTGGGCGAGCAAATGGCGGGACTTGAATAAAATCCCCATTTTCATAGACGACGCGCCCTGGCAAGTCTGGATCATACTCATAGGTCGTCGTCTCTGTGATCGATTTGGAAAAGGCAATCGGGCGAAAGGAACCGTGGCTGACGCGGACTTCGTCGACTTCATCGAGCTGGTTCGCTGCATGCATCGCCATCATTTGGGTCAATCCAGGTGTCATGCCAAAGCCTGGAAGGCAGGTCTTCCCATGGTCGCGGAAGATCGCATCTGATGCGTTTTCTTCCCCAAAACCGTTCAAATTGATGCCATGGCAGCCAGCCTCCGCAATTGCAGCAGTAGACAGGCCGTTCAGTGTGATCGTGGTTCCGTCCATTACGATGTCGTAACCGCGCATTTTTTGGACCGTATCCGCATGATCGCGTACGTTTACCGGAACAAAATCTACGCGTGGATCATTCAGCCACTCGACTACCTTGCGACCTTCTTGTTCGTTAAAATCGCCGATCGTGATCTGCTCAAAATCCGAATGCATCACGAGATCGAGCACAGCTTCCCGACAAATATTTCCCGCTCCACCCAAGCAAAACACTTTCATCACAATAGCCTCCCTTTATTTACTCCAGCCAGAAACGATTGTTTTCCATTGCCGTTATTAATCTCTCGATATCCTCTGGGTAAACCTCTCCGATATTGCCAATCCGAAACGTGTCCGCTTGCGAGATTTTGCCCGGATAAATAACAAAGCCTGCCTGCTTTAGCCGCTCATACAGCTGTGCGAAGGTAAATGCCTCGCTTTCGGGATAATAAAAGGACGTGATGAAGGGCGATTGCGATTCTTTTGGCAACAGGATGCGAAAACCGATGCGATCCATGCCTTCTGCGAGTAGCTGCTGATTGCGCTGGTAACGCTCGTACCGTTTTTCCACTCCGCCCTCAGCCTCAAGCTCTATCAGTGCTTGATAAAACGCTCGCACGACATGGGTCGGAGAAGTATAGCGCCACTTTCCGTTTTGCTCCTCCATCGTCTTCCACTGGCTGTACAAATCAAGGGACAACGTACGGGCAAACCCTTTGCATTTAATGAGCGCAGACGTTTTCGCAATGACAAAGCCAAAGCCAGGCACGCCTTGGATGCATTTGTTCGCGCTTGAGATCAGGAAGTCTATCGAGAGCTCTGCTGCATCCATTGGAATGCCTCCGAAGCTACTCATCGCATCTACGATATAGACTTTTCCGTATTTCTTGGCGACCTCACCGATTTCTTTTATGGGATTGAGCATGCCCGTAGTCGTTTCTGAGTGTACGACAGCCACATGCGTGATCGTTGCATCCGCCGCTAGTCTCTGCTCCAATACCTCTGCATCGGCTTGTGTCACTTCGCCAAAATCAATGACCTCCGTTGCAATTCCATGAATTTGTGCCATTTCCACGATCCGATCCCCGTATGCACCATTCGTCAGGACGAGCAGCTTGCCGTCTGCGGGAATCGCACTGCTTATCACCGCTTCCACACAAAAGCTCCCGCTTCCTTGTATCAAGACGCTCGTATAATCCTCTACCTGCGAGGTTGCCAAGCGGACGAGCTTTTGGCGGATTGCCTGTACCAGTTCATTGTAATCACGATCCCATGTGCACCAGTCCCGCAGCATCGCCTCGCGGACGGTTGAGGAAGTTGTCAATGGTCCGGGGGTGAGCAACAAGTACGGGTTGTCGGTTGGTCTTGTCTGATTCATGGTCTCTCTCCTCCTGCATGACGCATCTCGATCTTTTTCAGCACCTCATCCAAGCATCCAATCTCCTCGATTACGTAGTGCGCGCCCGCCGCCATCAGTCGTTCTGTTGCGATAGCAAGTTTTTTATCCAGCTCTTCCTGTGGCATGCTCGTCACTTCCTCCAAGGACAGACCGAGCTCGCTTCCACCCTTCAGAACGCCAACGGTCCACATTCCGGCGTTTCTGCCTTCTTTCATATCGCTCGTCGTATCACCGACCTTGACCATCTCGTTCATTGGATATACGTCCAGCAGGATCGCATTTTGATAGCACATCCATGGATATGGACGTCCAGCAGGCACTTCACTCGGGGTGATCAGTACGTCCGGCTCGTAGCCCTGTTGTTTAGCCGATGCTGCTACAACATTCATCATTTCCCTTGTGTACCCTGTAGTTGAGCCGATTTTGATGCCTTGCTCACGCAGTCGTCCTACCAATTCGATTGCCCCCGGTATAGGAGTAGCATACTCGTGCAGCGTAGCCATCAGCATCGGTTCGAAGTCAGCGTACAATTCGTCCACATCCGCTTCATTCGGAAGTCGACCGTAACGCTCTTGCCACAGCGCTGCTACCCGCTCCATTTTGCACAGCGCCTGGATATGATCGCGCTTGAGCATCCCCATCGGCTCACGTGCTTCTGCTGCTGTCAACTCGATCCCCCGTTTTTTGAACACCTGTAAAAAGACCGCCAAAGGAGCGAAACACCCGTAATCTACCATCGTTCCCGCCCAATCAAATACTACTGCTTTCATGCTTTATGCCACCTGACCTTTCTCTTGGTAGGACCTTGTTGTCCGCTTGCGAAGTTTGGATGCAATCCATTCTGCACCAGCACGTGCGAGGATGTTGAGGAAGACGATCAATACCGACATCGCTGCTGCCGGAGCCACATCCCCGGCGTCATCCATGTTGACGATGGAGACAGATGCCAACTTGAAATCCGCTGCGTACAGAAAAACAACCGCCGAGATCGTCACCATCGAGTTGATGAAAAAGTAAACCGCCATCTCGACAATTGCTGGCATACAGACGGGAATCGTGACGCGCCACAATAGCTTTGTTTGCGAGATCCCCATGGACTCTGCCGCCTGCTCGAACTCAGGATCGAGCTTTTTCAACGCGCTCGTTGCTGTAATAAAACCGACTGCGAAAAAATGAATGACGTTCGCCAAAATTAGAATCCAGATCGTTCCGTACATGCCGTGAAATGGATTCGATGGATTATTGAAGAAGAAAATGTACGCTAGCCCAATGACCATCCCCGGCAATGCCAGCGGGAGAATCGACAGGAAGTATCCAGCTTGGCGAAGCCCCTTCCACACTTGGGACTTTTCAATCGTGTAGGCCGTAATAAACGTGACCGCCGTCCCAATCACTGCCGTCAGCAAGGCGACGAGAATGCTGTTCCACAGTGGCTCGATCCCTTCTCCGGCTACATTGGAAAAGTCGTAATGATCCAAGCCAAAAGTCAGATTATACGGCCATACTTTGATGAAAGAAGCCAGTACCACTGCAGCCATGAGAAGCAGCAAAAATCCGCTGACGCTCACACAAATAACGGAGTAAAACAAGTCGCGCAAACGATTTTCCTTGATTCGATACGGTTTGGACTTGGCTGTAACAGCCGCATGTTGCTTCCGCTCAACAATCCGGTCCACGACAAACGCCACGAGAGCTGGAATGATCAATAGCAGCCCAACCGTTGCTCCCATCGTCATATTTTGCTGACCGATGACCTGCTTGTAGACGTCAGTCGCCAGTACAGAAAACTGTCCGCCGACAACCTTTGGTGCTCCGAAGTCAGTAAAGGATAGAGTAAAACAGACAAAGCAGGCGCTGACGATACCGTATTTCACACTGGGAATCGTCACTACAAAAAACTTGCGCCAATGGTTCGCCCCGAGCGTATCCGCCGCTTCGTACAATTGATAGTCGGCAAAAGCAAGGGAAACAGCGAGAATCAAATACGCTTGCGGAAAAACATAGACGATCTCCGCCAAAATTATCCCAACAGGGCCGTACAGATCGATGTCCCATTGGAACGGGAGCAACCCGAAGATTCCTGTCGTCACCAGCCCTTGATTCCCAAAAAGGTAAGTCAGGGCGATTCCGTGCATCATCGTGGGTGCAAACAGCGGTAGCAGCGCGATAGCCCGAAAGACTCGTTTTCCGCGAATCCCGCTGCGCGTCAAGGCATATGCGAATAGAAAAGCGAGTGTGACTGCAATAAGCGTGGTCATCGCAGAAATATACAAAGTGTTGTTCAGCGACCCTGCCAGTGCTGGGGTGGAAAAGTACGTAACGAAATTGTCCAGGCCGATGAACTGACCGTTCTTGTTATAGAATGCTTTGGAAAACAGCTGGCCAAGTGGCAACAGAACACTCGCTGACAATCCAAGAACGACAAGGCCGATGAGCCACTTTTGTATGGCTTTTCCATCGAAGATCGATGTCATTTCCTTCATGCTGCTCACTCCTGTCCCTCTATGGTTGGCGCATGCTCAAATGACAGCAAATTCTCCAGCGGAAACTCCAGCCACATCTTTTTGCCTCGGGCAATTCCAAGTCTTTGTGCCTCGGCCGCTATTAAATCGATTGTCAGAAGCTCTTTTTTTATCTGACCTTCCTCTTGCCACTCCAGAAAGATTCGATAAAAAGCACCGCGAAATTCTATTTCGGAAATAGTCGCAGGAATGGTGCATTCGGATTCTTGCTGCAAAAGCCGCACATGCTCCGGTCTGATCGCAAGTAAGCGATTCGGATCAGATTGCGCATTCTCAAAGCGACTGTACTCAAAAAAGTTGATCGCTCCGATAAAATCAGCAACAAACGGAGTCGCTGGTCTGTTATAGATCTCCTCGGGTGTACCTACCTGAACGACCTCGCCGTGATCCATGACGACGATCTTGTCAGCCATGGTTAATGCCTCATCCTGGTCATGGGTGACCATCACGGTAGTCATGCCGTACTGCTCATGCAAACGCCGAATCTCCCGGCGCAGCTTTTGTCTTACCTTTGCGTCCAATGCTGATAATGGTTCATCTAAAAGCAAGATATCCGGCGATAGTGCAATCGCTCGCGCCAAGGCAATTCGCTGCTGTTGACCGCCTGAGAGCTGGCTGGGATATTTGGCGGCGGCATGAGACAAATCAACCATGTCTAGCGCCTCTTCTACTTTGGCTGCGATCTCTTTTTTCCCTAGCTTCTTTTCTTGCAGGCCAAAGGCAATGTTTTCGGCAGCCGTCAAATTGGGAAACAAGGCGTAAGATTGGAACATCATCGCAATGTTTCGTTTTGCAGGAGGCAGAGAAGTAATCTCCCTGCCTCCCAAGATCATCTTGCCTGTTGTCGGCTGTTCCAATCCAGCCAGCATTCTCAGTAATGTCGTTTTACCGCAGCCACTGGGACCGAGCAGACAAACAAATTCATTCTTGTCAATTTCGATGGAAATGTGCTCCAATGCGGCAAACAAACCAAAGCGTTTACTGACCCCTTGAATGGATAGATAGGATTGTGTCATGCTGTTCTCCTCACTGCTTACTTGGGTTCACTCTTGGTCGCGTATCGTTTTTCCCACTCCGCCAAGACGTTGTCACGATTTTGTGCGGCTTGATTCAGGTCGAGCTTGATTAATTGCTTGATCGGATCTACTGCGTAGCCTTCCGGGAGCGTCGCGCCTTCTTGCTTGACACTGACGATGGCGAAGTTCTGGTTGTAGGCTTTCATGACTTCATCCGAGATAGCCCAGTCCAAGAACAGCTTGGATTCTGGCTTGATCTGACTCTTTTTGATCAAGGCATTCGCCTCTACATCCCAACCCGAGCCTTCTGTTGGAAAGACGACTTCCACGGGCGCGCCTTTTTTCTTCTCAGTAATCGAACGGTAGCCAAAGGAAATGCCGATTGGATATTCGCCAGATGCGGCCATTTTCGCTGGCTTCGAGCCGGAATGCGTGTAGATCGCCATGTTTTCATGCAGCTTGTCGAGGTACGCCCAGCCTTCTTTCTCCCCTTTTAATTGCATGATTCCGTTGACGGTGAGAAGCCCGGTTCCAGAAGACGCTGGATTCGGCATCACGATCAGCCCTTTGTACTCCGGTTTGATCAGGTCTTCGTATGAGCGCGGGATGGGCAAATTGCGTTTTTCCAGCTCCTTGGTATTGACCGCGATTGCAGTCTCCCACGCATCGATTCCTACCCAGCTTGCAGGTTCCTTGGAATCCTTGAACTCCGGGGATACCTTCTCGACTCCTTTCGGTGAATAGCCTTCGAGCATGCCTTGCTGTTCGAGTACAAGCAGGCTTGTTGCTGCCGTTCCCCATACGACGTCTGCTTGTGGATTGTCTTTTTCCGCCAGCAGCTTTGCTGTGATGATCCCTGTGGAATCGCGGACGATATTGACCTTTACATCTGGATATTTCGCTTTGAAGGATTCCAAATACGTTTTGATCTGGTCATCCTCCAACGCTGTATAAACGGTAATCTCTCCGGAGGCGTTTGTACTTTCCTTTGTGGAAGTTTGTGTGTTTGGTTGTGACCCTGGTGCTTGTCCACATCCTGCTAAAAACGCAATTGATAGAACGGATGCAAGTAAAGGATAATGCCACTTCTTCATGAGAACCTCTCCTCTTTGCGGAATGTTCATTTCTTGGTTCCTACGACACCAATCTTACGGGGGAAATATTAAGCGAATATGAACGCAACGTAAATTGATTGTTTTTATGTGCGTTTAGTTGTGTTTTATTGGTTTTATAAACATGTACGTTTGCACAAAACAAAAGACTGAGTCATCCATTCCAATAGCAAATGGGATGAACTCAGTCTTTTGTTTTTAGCGTATCAACTACTGCAAAGCAGCCTCTACAGCCGCCTCTGTATGAATCGCAGTCGTATCAAATACCGGGACCGTGCAATCCTGCGCTGTGATCATTAGGCCGATTTCCGTGCAACCGAGGATGACTGCCTCAGCGCCTTCCTTGACCAATCGCTCAATAATTGCCTGGTAGGTACGTTTGGATTCTTCGCGAATGATCCCGACACACAGCTCATTGTAAATAATCTCATGGACGAGTTTTCGTTCTTGTTCATCCGGCAGCAATACCTCTAATCCATGAACATCACGCAGACGCCCTGTATAGAAATCCTGCTCCATCGTAAACCGCGTCGCAAGCAGTGCCACTCGTTTATGTCCGTGGCTCGCGATCGCTTGCGCTGTCGCATCCGCGATATGAAGAAAAGGCAGGCTCGTCGCTTCTTCGATGGCATACGCCAACTTGTGCATCGTATTTGTGCAGAGAACAATCAGGTCGGCTCCTGCCGCTTCCAGACTTTTCGCCGCAAGCGCCATCCGCTCGCCGGCTTCTTCCCATCGTCCTTCTCGTTGCATTTCTTCGATCTCGGCAAAATCAACAGAATACATAATGCTTTTTGCCGAATGCAAACCGCCCAGCCGCTCCTTGACGGTTTCATTGATCAAACGATAGTAGACCAAGGAGGACTCCCAACTCATGCCGCCAATTAATCCGATTGTTTTCATTGTTCTCTACTCTCCTTTGTCGTTATCGTTTTCATTATGATCCAATATACCACTATCTCTCATTTAGAGCGACGCATAAATAGCCCTATCACCTGATTATTCAGACCGGTATAGCTGGCCGCATGCCGCGTTAATGTCCGAACCGAATTGAGTTCGGACCGTGACGCTTATCCCCTTTGACTTCAGGACACGAACAAATGCTTTAATCCCAGAAGGATCAGATTGCCGATAGCTGTCTGGCGTAACTTCGGTCGAATTGAATGGAATCAGGTTAACGTGGTAGAGATGTTCCCAAGATCCCCTTCCCCGTAGCAACTCGGCAACTGCTTCCGCATGCGCCGTCGAGTCGTTTACTCCACGAAGAAGAATATACGCAATATATACCTTTCTCCCTGTTTCCCGGATGTGACGATCCAATGCCATCAGTACGTCGCGGACTGGGAATCGGTCGTTGATCGGCATCAGCTCGCTTCGCTGATCGTCAAACGGCGAATGCAGCGAGAAGGTTAGATTGACCTGGGGAAACTCCCGCGTCAGCTTGTCAATCCCCGGCAACAGGCCGATCGTGGAAATCGTAATTCGTCGATGTCCTAAACCGAAGAGAGAAGGATCGGTCAATATCGCCATCGCATCAAAAATATGCGGGTTTGCTAGCGCCTCCCCCATGCCCATAAATGAGATGCTGTCCAAAGAGTGGCCGTTCAAGCGAAAATACAGCAATTGGTCGGTAATCTCATCTGCGGTCAAATTTCGTTTCAGACCAATGGTACCGGTTGCACAAAACTTGCACCTGAATCCGCAACCGCACTGTGTGGAAATACAATACGATTTCCACCCCCGCTCATAAGTAAGTCGTACGGCCTCGACCTGTTCGTCGCCGGGAATCGCAAACAGCACCTTGCTAACCTGTTTCGACGTGAGTTCCTTTACCGGAGCGATATTGCAAACGTTCGGTCCAAGTACCCGGTTCAACTCGTCGCGCAAAAATTTGGGTAGTATGGTCATCCGTTCGTATTCGCCGATGTTTTGCCTGAAAATGGCGTCCATAATCTGAGCATACCGATACTCGGGCTGCTTGCATTCAGACAATATTCGCCGAATCGTTTCATATTTAGAGGTTAGTTTCATGTCTTCTCCTTACTGCCGGAGAAACCATATAAAGCAACCGTCAATTGGCGCTATAACACGTTATTCATCTATATAGAAAAAGCGCATACGTTTGCAGACAGATGACTACGTGCATCTGTCGATAAATTGGTAAATCTCCGGCAACCGATTAGTTTTTTTGTGAACCGCTTCACACAGTAAGAACCGGTTCACATAATCATCTACAACCTCAATCTCCATCGCTTTCATCCTCCTAGAAATGGCTTATCTCTGTCAGAATAAAAAAAGAGCTACAAGAAAGTTACCTTTCTTGCAGCTCAAAAAATACGGCACATCCAACCCGTTGCAGGGTATAAACAGGATATATTTTCTGAGTGAAAAGAATAAGGTAACGATCTTGCCAATAAAGAATAAGACAAATGCTGCTTTATTCTTTAAAAAAGTGGCAAGAATGATTACATTATCCTCTTCAACTCCTATCGTTAATTGTCAGAACGATTTTAACATACCAGTTTCTGCATGACAACATCCGTGAGTCCTACTCTTCGACCTTACCTGTCAGGGCATTGATATTGTTACCATCAATGGAATAGGCCAGAACCGGTTTGGCCAATCTCTTTCCATTAAGAAATGGGTAGATATATAGCAGTTCAGTGGGTTTCTCTAACAAGGCCTTGGCTGCTGCATCTATCGAGACAGCCTTCCTCTTATCCGGGAGCTTGGCGGGCTTTTGGTCGAGCTTTTGATAGTAGTCGGTGATTTTCCCCGTGACTCCATTCACACCAATACCAATGCTTCGTCCGTATATCAGCGGAAGTCCCTGAACAGATGGCACAAACTCTACTACATACTCATGTGGATTCTGCGTATCAGGATTCACCATGTAGTAGAACTCCTTTTCTTCTTGTTTGAGATATGGTTGCAGGAACTGAACAGCTTTCTCAAGAGCCTGCTTTTCCGACAATGTTGGCTTCCCTTTTTGGGGTTCGGCGTTCGAATTGCTTATAAAACCGATGACAACGCCATCCTTCGTAAACAAAACCTCATTTTCATCAGGGGAAACATAGACTCTTTCCTTCTCGTCTCTGACGCCGTTGAAGGTACTTCCCTTCAACCTGATACCAAACTCGCTTTCATAAATCCGGGTTGCCTCCTGCTCATTCTTCACCTTTACTACCTTTCCACCAGGTGTGAGGGAGATTGGTTTCCACCTCCAGGTTATGTATTGCTGATTAGGGATCAACTCAGCTCCGGTTACTGCGTCCAAATAATGGGAGCCTACAGTGTTGTAGACGAGATCGGTTTTATTTTCATCAAGGATGTACATGAGTTGCAGTTGAGGTGGGATAAAGCGACTGAGCTGATCTTTCTTCATCGCTTGGGCTGGGGGGAGGAAATCAGCTGGATCGATGCTTGTCAGCGCGTTTTCTCCTGCCGAAACGTTGGTTACCTCTCCCGCACTGTTTACTGACAACCGAAACTCATCGCCAACTACCTCGATGCCATTTACATAGCGGCTATAGATGACATCCCCTGCAGGAGCCCGCGTTACCTTGTACAGGCTACGCATTTCACCGATCCACCCCTCCATGAAGGTATCGGCGCTCTTATAGGCCAGCTTGTCATCAGGATTTTCAAGATCCTTGTCATCCCAATAAAACGTAAGCAGTTTCCCTGTTTCTGCATGGATATTGGCTATGGCAAAGAATTCATTATTTTTTTCATAACGGATCTCGTACACAGGCTGGTCTTTCGTGACTAAGGTAACATATCTTGATGTGTCATCGAGCGCTGGGAAGAGCATTTGCAGCTTTTGCTCCGTTCGTTTTGCCTTTTCGCTAAGCTGATTTTCCTGAAGGTGAACTACAGCTTGTTGGTTGCCTGTCTGATTTGCCGTGACTGTGCCCGTGGCTGGTGACAGTAGCAGTGTGGCTGTTAGGAGTGCGCTCCTTGCCAGTACAGGATAACGCCTTTGAGAGGTCATACGTGTATCCTCCATTTTCTCTTGACGTTGAAGCTCACACAATAAGACGATGTTAGGAAAAAATTGTCACCTCAACTTACGCGAGACAAGCCTACGCACCTTTATAGAGAAGAAATCATGGCGTAAGATACAGGGAAAATAACAAAGAGAAAAAGGGCCCTTATAAGGCTCTCAGGCTGTCGAGAAACCCCCATCCTAAATTTCGCGTACCTTCTCGAATCGCTCCTAACGCGTTTTACGAGGGTGGGGACTTTCTCTACACTCTAAAACTCTACTTTGTAGTGATTCATTCCAAATAAACTCATTTTTCGCATTTTTATATATCGATATTTCTCGAAAAAATTTTTCCTTTTTATAAAATTTAGTGTAAAAATGTAAAATGAAGTTATAATTCACCATAAATGGATAAAAACAGGAAGGTGTTCCGGTTGATTGGTGATCTTGTAAAGGAATACAGGGGTCGTGCAAATTTGACTTTAACCGAATTATCGGAGAAGACTAATCTCTCTCATGCTACCATCAGTAAGATCGAAAATAACTGCGTTCAGAGGCCAAATCCACGCCTTATTACAGGAAGCAGAGAAACGAAATTTGACTGTCTCAGAGGATGAAGCTAGGGAATTTGCTAAAAAGCAACGAGAGGAATTAGACAAAAGCTCAAATGCCGAAGAAATCCAAAAGGCAATTGATGGTCTGATTCAAGGTCTGGGAATCTCTGAAGAGGAGTATTGGACTGACTATGTCGTTAAAGGATACATGAAGCAAAACACGATCAGTAAGCTCCGTAGTGAGGTTTTAGAAGGTATTGAGGATCAGGCTAAGAGAAACGAAACTTGGGAAGAATTTGTAAAAACATTAACAAAGTCATCTTCAATCGATCTAAAATCGATTGAATAAATGAAAGTGGAAACCCGTCTAGTTTTCCTTATTTGTTTCACGGGTTTCATCTGAGCGTACTTTTCCAGACATTACATCATCGTAAGGGGTATAGTTAGGCGGCTTTGGAAGTCTTTTCTCCTTGATTGATCGGAAAACAATTCGGGCAATCAGGGCAACAAAAGTAAATATAATCAGAACTACAATCACTTGTGTCATGGTACAATCCACCACCTATGAGTTTTTAGTCTTCACGACACGCGCAAAGTTTCTCTCAGCCGATTGCTTATGCAATCGGCTTTTTGTATACAGTAACGCAGCCAGCCAGTGAGTGGCAACCCCCCATCTCTGTCTGTCAAAACATTATGCAATTTCTGGTGTATTGTATGACACTGGGTACATAGGGTGGTGCAGTAAGTTATACATTTCTATAAGAAATGTTCAGAGTGTAGAGAAAGTCCCCTTCCGAAAAAAGGATACTTTTAGCTTGATTTTAGAGGGTACAAATATGCCTCCTCACCCTCGTAAAACGAGTTAGGAGCGATTCTAGAAGGTCAAATTCTTTCTGCCAATCCGCGAAATTTAGGATGGGGGTTTCTCTACAGTCTGAGGCCCTTTTAAGGCCCTTACATCCGTGTTTCTTATCTGCTATTCAGTTACTTTCTATGCTTGGTTCAGCTTGTGATAGTACGTAAACAACTGATCGCAATCCTCACGCTTCTCCACCTTGATCATGTTCAAAACGCTCTTATCCTTACCGGAAAAATAGTCGCGAAGATGCTTATCCGAAAAACCGTTCTCATGCGCATCCTCCGCAGTTGAGCAGTAATGAACAACCTTGATCCCGGACCAAATGATAGCCCCCACGCACATCGGGCAAGGCTCGCATGTCGCATAAATTTCGCAGCCTGTCAGGTCCATCGTGCCCAGCGTCTTGCACGCTTCGCGAATGGCTACCATCTCTGCGTGCTGGGACGGGTCCATATCTGCCATCATGCGGTTGCTGCATACGGCGATGATTTCGTTCCCTTTCACGACAGCCGCTCCAAAAGGTCCGCCGAGCTTGTTGTTCATGCCTTCCAGCGTTTTTTCCACTGCCAGCTTCATGTAATCCATAGACTTGCTTCCTCCCTCAAGAGGCCTTTATTTTACGATGTGTGTCCCTGCTTTGTTCGTAATCGCATCCTTTAAGCTCTCCGGGTTCGTAATGATCACGCTTGACCCGTTTTTCTCCAAAAAGCTCAGGCTTGCCTCAATTTTTGGCAGCATGCTGCCTTTTGCGAAATGCTCTTCACGAACGTATTGCTTCGTTTCCTCTACCGTGATGCGCTCCAGCGCCTTTTGATCCGGCTTGCCGAAGTTAATGCATACCTGCGGAACACCTGTCGTAATGATCAGTGTCTGTGCATCGATTTGCTCTGCCAGCAAGCTGGTGGCAAAATCCTTGTCGATGACAGCATCAATCCCATCGTACGTATTTTCGCCCGATTTCACAACCGGAATACCGCCTCCGCCAACAGCGACTACCACATATCCCGCTTCGATCAACGATTTAATTGCGTCTTTTTCCACGATGTCGATTGGCTTTGGAGAAGGAACCACTCTTCTGTAGCCGCGACCGGAATCTTCGATAAATACCCAGTCCGGATGCTCTTTGCGCATCTCTTCCGCCTGCTCCAGCGTGAAGAAGGAGCCGACTGGCTTCGTTGGATTTTGGAAGTTCGGATCATCCTTGCTGACCTCTACCTGTGTGATGACGCTCGCAACCTTTTTGTTGATTCCTCTTTTGGCGAATTCGTTGGTGAGTGCCTGCTGGATTTGGTAGCCGATTCCGCCCTGTGTATCCGCCACGCAATTGACCAGCGGGATCGTAGGCATCCCGGACACTTCATTGGCGATTTCGCATCGTTGCAAAGCAAATCCAACCTGCGGTCCGTTGCCATGAGTAACGACTACGTTGTACCCTTCTTGCACCATATCTGCTATATTTGCTGCGGTTTCACATACGGCTTCATACTGGTCTTGAATCGTGTTTCGACCATTATCCTTAACCAATGAGTTGCCGCCGATTGCAACAATAACGAGTTTTTCCACTGGGCACTTCTCCCTTTGTTAAGATACTTTTGCAGTTGTTTCACTCTGCGTGATCGTGCTTGGTTTATTCCATTTATAGCACAGCGCGTATAAAACGCCGGATATGATCGACCCGCTAAGGAATGCTGACTTGCTGATGTTTGCCAATAGTGGCACATTTGGCAAGAAAGAGCCGGATAACGTAATCAAGAAGCTGACGATCAGTACGCCGCATGCCACCATATTAAAGCCGTTCTTGAATTCTCCATTTTCACCCGGTTTTACGTAGATCGCAGATAAATCTAGCTTTCTTTTTCTTTCAATGAAGAAACTGACCAGCATGATCCCCGTAATTGGACCGTACATGGAGCCGATAAAGCTATAGAACATATACAGTGCAGCCGTACCATTTACCAGCTTCCAAGGTAAAATGACAGTCCCCAATACAGCTGTCAAGATAGCCGCTGATTTCACTGTAAACATTTTCGGAAGAAGCGCTGTCATTTGCAGTCCAGATGGAAGCAAATTCCCAAACACAACATAGCTCGTCGAACCTATATTCAGTGCCAGCAACAAAATAATGACGGCAACCGGATTCCCAATTTGATCAATGGCAACGACTACATTAAAGTCTTTGATGCCAAACGCGATTTGCGTCCCAACCAACAATCCTACACACGTAATTCCAAACAAGATGTAGGATGCAATCATTCCAAGCGGCAGACCAATCATCGGAGCTTTCGGGTGTTTTGCCCTTTGCGTAAGGTCTGCGATATTGACAATCGGGCCACCCCAGTTCGATACCAAAGCACTTACACACGCGATAAATACAAGCCAATTCTCCATCGGTTTGGCAGGAGCATAAGCAAAGATTGGACCAAATCCGCCAGCAACGCTGATCGCCCAAATTGCTGCACCTACGATGAAAATATAGATGATCGGTGAAGACCATTTACTAAACAGACTGAGAATTTTCATTCCACCTAAAAACAATCCAACTGTAATGACCCAGAGGATCACATAAGAAAGCATCGTCGGGAAATCTAATCCGAGAAAATCAAAGCCTGGAACCATATTCATATAGCCAGGGAATATTTTCTCAAAAATGACATTAAAGGATTGTGCGCCAATAATTGTTTTTGTCCCAAAAAACACAACACCAGCGATAAGCCCGCGACATATAGCAGGAATGACCGAGCCTTTTACCCCAAAGGAGCTGCGCAACAGCATCGAATAGCCAATCCCGTACTTCGTTCCCGCATAGCCATTCAACACATAGCCAGCCGAAACAATCAAGGCAGCAATCATGACTGCCCACAAGACTTGCGGAACGGATAATCCGAGGACAAAGAATCCGGCTACCGTCATGTACGACATGAGATTGTGCACAGCGCCCATCCATACGGTCACGTAGTTAAAGGTGCCCCAATCTCGATTTTCGGAAGTCTTTGGCAAAATATCGTCCGCGTATCCATAGGACTTGAATTCTTCATATGATTCCTTTACATTTGCCTGTCCCATGTTCATTCACCTTCCTCTTTCAACTCAGCTTTCGCAACCTTCTTTTGCTGCGAAAGCTGAGTCACCTAGGATGAAAAGCTATTGGCTAATCGTTTCCGTCACTGCGAGCAATGCCTTTTCAAAAGCTTCCATCGGCGGATATGTAATACCCGCACCGATCATGCCGATACCTGCGTCTTTATGCGCAATGGCGGTGTTGATAATCGGCAGAATGCCTGTCTGGATCACCTGGCGAATATCGATTCCTGTCGGTACTCCGCTAAAGTCCAAGAGCGGAATCGTGACGTTTGGATTTTCGGCTGTGGTGATTTCTTTCATCGTGGTGGAGAAGCCGATCGCTTCTTCAACCGTTCCGCCTACGAGCGCAACAATCGCTGGAGCTGCCGCCATCGCGAAGCCACCGATCCCATATGTTTCGGTGATCGCACTGTCCCCGATATCCAAGCCGGAATCCTCTGGCTTGTAGCCTGCAAACATCGGACCAATTACCTTTTGTGCTGGTCCAGTAAACCATGTGTTGCCAGCCATGCCGCTTACACGAATACCGAACTCTACCCCATTGCGCGCCATTGTGGTGACAATCGTGCTGTTTTCGATTCCATGTGCTGCATCCAGCGCGCATTTGCACATCGCCATCCATGTCGGGCCAGAGAAGTAATCGCTGCTCGCTACGAATTCGAACACTTCGCGCTTTTGCTCTTTTGTGAAATCTGTCTCCAAAATGTACGGAGTCAGCGCTTGAATCAACAAGCTCGTACCTGCGTTGTTGCGGTTGTGGCATTCATCACCCATGTGCAGTGCTTGCGCCAGCATGAGACGCAGATCGATTTCACCTGCAATTTTCATCGCATCACGCAGCATTGGTCCCAATACATCGCGCATCCAGTTCAGACGAGCGATGACACTTTCATCGTTGGCACCCATGCGCAAAATTTTAGCCATTTGCTCACTCAGGTTGGTGTAAGCGATGTTGCCATACGTCTTGTTTTTCACCACATGCATGAACATTGAAGCGGATGTCACACCTGCCATGGAGCCTACGCAGTTGTGTTCGTGGCATGGAGAGAACGTGATTGCGCCGGAAGCAGCTACCTGTTCAGCTTCCTCGATGTCTTTTGCCAAGCCCTCGAATACGATTGCTCCGGTTACGGCACCTTTCATTGCTCCGCACATTTTGTCCCAAGTAATAGGCGGACCTGCGTGCAGAATCGTGGTTTTCGTCATGCCTGGTACCACATTGATCGCTTGGTCGAAGCCAACAAGCATTGGCTGGGAGTTGATGATTCGCTCTACCGCCAGCTTGTTTGCCGCCGCGATTTTCTCCGCAACAGCTGCATTTTCCAGTCTGTCGAGAGCTTTAATCAGCTCAGGCTTTCCGCCGCCTGGTGGCTTCCAATCCAGATGAGACGCATTCGCATTTTGCTTGATGATATCGTCTTTGAAAAACTCGATCCCTACGTTGATCGCATGAATTTTCCCGTTAAACAGCTCGTTGATTTTGCTCATGATTATTCCCCTTTCGCAACAAATTCTCTAGCCAGAAGACCTGCGTTCGTGCTGCTGCTCGCAATCGTTACACCCGCATCCATCAGCTTTTTCACTTGCTCATCGAAGTTCGGAGTATCGAGGTCAGTACCCAACACATAGCCCAGGATTTCCAGATGTCTGCCTTCCTTGGCAGCCTGCGCTTTTGCTTCAATGATCGCTGGCAGCATCACGCCGACAGGATCTTCGTGGGAACCGAAGCCCAAGATGAAGTCCATCAGAATGACGCCGACGGAAGGATCTTTCGCTTCTTCCAAAAATCTCGCGATGCGCGTGGAAGGATCGATCATTGGATGCGGCTTGCCATTTGTAAAGTCGTCATCACCCATGTCGAGGAAAGTATGAGCCTTGCTCTCATGGATGTTTTTCAGCTTGTAGTCCGCTTTCTTTTGGATGTTGCTGTATACGTCTTCATACTTGTCCATTGCGAGGTACATGGCTTCGTCGCACAGTGTACCGCCGCAGAACAGCCCCCGAATGTATTTTTGTTCAGGTGACAGCTTTGCCCGGACTTCTTCAATCAGCGGCCAGTTAAGAGCGCGCTTGTTGAGCTCGTCTTCGTTGGCACCAGCCAGCACAACTGCTTTGATGGCAGCCTCCTTGCTCGTCTTGGCAAAATGTCCGCCTGCTTCCAGAACTGCGGTTTCTTCTCCACCAATGAAGTACACAACGACAGGCTTTTTGCAGCTTTTCACTTGGGCCAACACTTTTTCTTGAACACTTGGTGCTGGCGGTTTGGAAATGAGCACGATGACCTTTGTCGCCTCATCCTCTTCAAGTGCTTTGATTCCGTCGAGCATCATGATGCCGCCGACTTGCTCGGAGAGGTCGCGACCGCCTGTTCCGATCAGCTGCGTGATACCGCCGCCGAAGTCGTGAATACGCACGCTCACCTCTTGGCTTCCTGTACCAGATGCACCTACGATCCCGATGTTGCCTTTTCTCACAGCGTTTCCGAAGCACAGTGCCACATTGCCGATAATCGCCGTACCGCAGTCAGGTCCCATCATCAAGAGGCCTTTTTCATGCGCAAATTGCTTGAGGGCGATCTCTTCCTCGATACTCACGTTGTCGCTGAACAGCATGACGTGCAGATCGTTTTCCAGTGCTTTTCTTGCTTCTCTCGCCGCAAATGCGCCGTTTACCGAGATGACAGCGAGGTTTGCCTCTGGAATACTGGCTGCCGCAGAATCAATCGTGGAATATTTGATCTCTGTTGCGGATTTGCTGCCGCCCTTTTTCTTGAACAGTTCTTCGATGGCGATAAGAGCACTCTCGCACAGCTCGTCTGTCGCTGCCTTCACCACGATCATCAAGTCGCTCGTTTTCGCTGCTTCCAGCTCAGGTGTGAGCAAACCAACGTTTTTCAATACTTCTTTGTTCATGTCGGTGCCCATTGCGATAACCGCTTGTTCGACACCTTCAATTTGATTCGCTTTTGTAGATAGAGACATCAGGGATACCGAGTCAAAATACGTGCTTTGCTTGATTACGACTTTGGTAGACATACATTACCTCCAGCTTCAAGATTTCGTTCCAAACCACATAGGATGCCAAGTAGGATATCCGTACCCGACGACGAGCCGATCCCGATGATTTTGTCTAAAACAGGGACAAGCTCTTCCGTGGAGCCAGACACCATACATGAAAGTAAGTCATTTAACGACTCTCTTACTTGTCCATGTGCTGCTTTTTTCAGCGTGATCGCACTGATTTCGTTCGTTAATGCCTGGGACGAACGGACGATTTCATCGAAAAATGGGCATGACAAACAAGAGGAAATGTTCTGCATTTTGTATACACTGCACAATCCCACTAAAAAATCGTCACCCGATGGCGTTAAGCCCGGCCCCAGCCCGATTAGACTGATCGCATGCTGAGTGGCTGACTCTATGCGTTTGTTTGCCAGATCGTCGGAAAGCTTGCCTGCACGCTGGATCAGCATACGGGACATCTCTTTCTCAAACGGATTGGCAGGTTGGGAGGACATTTTCATGCCCCCCGTCTTGCCGTATACGTCCACGTAGTTCTTCGTGAACGCCACATTTCTGCGCAATATGTCTACGCCTTCTATGTCACAAGGATAGGAAGGAAGCTCTCCTTCCCACTTTGTTGCTTGCTGAGTCCATATTCGTATATTCGCTCCCATAACGAGCGAGCTATCTTCTTTTGTAATGACCGGAGCGTTAACGGACAGCCCCAGCTCTGAAAAGCCCTTTACATTAATGATGAGCGTGTTCGGTGCATTGTCTAGCTGATGGTTGCCAATGGTGTACAATTCCCCGTTTTCGCTGCATTTCAGATTGATCGTGCGCTCAAAAATACTGTGTACGGTCCCGCTAAAGTTTGCTCGTGCCAAACGCTCAAGGAAACCAGCATCGCCCGACAACGCCTGGATGTACATGGGACGCTTTACTTTGCTCCTGCTTCCAGCAAGATTTTCTCGATCTCGGTGTAGCCTTTTCTTCTCGCAAGCTCAAGCGGTGTTACTCCGTATTTATCTACCATGTGCACATTGCAGCCATGCTCAATCAACAGTTTGATGATCGTTTGTTGCTTTTCACCGCCATCGCCTAAAATGATCGCTTCGATGAGTGGCGTCCAACCTACAAAGTTCGTATGGTTTACGTTGATGTCCGTCGTCGTTACGAGCTCACGTACGATGTCCACATGACCTTTTTCGCACGCTGGTGTAATCCCTACGCCACCAAAACGAGTCAAGAGCTCCAGGTTTGTTCCTGCCTTGATCATCATTTTGACGAGCTCCAGCTTGCCGTTGATGCAACCGAACAAGAACGGGTTGAAGCATGTCTCATCCTGCAAATCTACATCTGCACCCGCTTCTACCAAAAACGATACCGCTTCCAATTTGTCGTTCATGGCAGCAGTCAAAATCGCTGTACGCTTTTGTCTGTTTCTTGCGTTAATATCTACGCCCTGCTCCAGATGCTTTTTCAGTGCCTCGATATTCCCCTCAGCCGCTGCCTCGAGAAATGCTTGTACTACGCTTTTGTCTGTCATAGTAAGCCCTCCATGATCTCGTGATGGAACAACCTGCCAAGATTGGCTGAGTGCTTGCTTTTTAAAAAAGAATTAGACAAGCCCCCGTACTTACATCATTATTTTAGACAGGGTGAATGGAATCGTCATTGTGTATGGAAACTAAAAAAATCGAGGTTCACTTGTGCACATTGCACAATTACAGGAATCCCTTTGTGGCAAAGGAGTGAACAGGGTGCTGACCATCAAAGATTTGCTTACCATTCAATCCATAGACGGCATCAAAATCATCGCGGGAGAGCAAGGCATCAATAACGTCATCTCCATCGTCAATATCATGGAGAACCCGGATGCTTTTGACTGGCTGTCTTCCAATGAATTACTGCTCTCCACCGGATATATTTTCAAGGACAATCCCGAGCTACAAAATAAAATCATCAAGGAACTGGCGGAGATCAACTGCTCCGGGCTCTGCATCAAGATGCACCGCTATTTCGATCAAATCCCTCAAAACATGATTGATCATGCCAACAAATATGGACTGCCGCTCTTGGCCCTGCCTTTTGAATACACGCTGTCGAAAGTGATTGCCATTATTAATGAGAAAGCCTCCGGGCGCTATGATTTGTTGAACCGCAAAACATTGGACATGCATAATGCCCTGTTTCGCATTGCGCTGGAAGGTGGCGGACTGGATCGCATCGCCTCCGAGCTGTCTGAGACGATCAACAACCCCATCCTTATTCTGGATCAGGACTGGCATCTGCTTCATTACACGGAAATCTGGCACAATCCGATTCCGCTTGACTCCTGCCTGACCTTGATCAAAAACAGACCTGTTTTTACCCGTGACTTCACGGAATCCGTCCCGAAAAATATTAGCCAAATCAAAAAGTCTATCAAGCGTATCTACCAGGCGAAGGATTATGAGGTTAAATGCAGGATTTTACCCGTTGCCGTTGCCAATCACATCTACGGATACATCGTCGTCTGGCAAACTGTGTGGGAGCTGACTGAATTTGACTACATCGTGCTGGAACAGGCATCCACCATCGTGGCGCTGGAGCGGATCAAGGCGAGGGAAATCGAGGAAGTGAAGCTAAAGATCAGACAAGACTTTTTCGATGACTTGCTCACAGGTAAAATCACTTCGGCTGACTCACTGCAAACCTTATGTGATTTGCACGGACTGCAATCGAGCTACATGTATTTTTGTACGGTTATTAATATTGAGCCAGTTGAGTTGGAAAATTTGGAGGATATAATCGATCGCAAGTACGAGCTGGACCGGATCGCAAAAAAATGCGTGGATCTTGTGTATGATTACGCGAGCAAAGCACCGGGAGAGGTGACCTGCTTTTATCGAAACAATCGAATCATCATTCTCATCGGACAAAATGAACATCGTCCTGTGGTGTCTGCAAGTGAAGCCAAGCAATTCGCCAATGAGCTGTACAGCGCTCTCGTGGATAAAATCAAGAAAACCTTGTTCTTTATTGGGGTCGGACGTCAGTATAAAAACATCGCTTCGCTGCATAAGAGCTTTACCGAAGCACATGAAGCGATCCGCCTGATGCAAAAGTTCAACAGCAAGGGCGACGTCTCTCATTTTGATGATTACTCCGTCTATCATTTCCTGGGTTCCAACATTAAGGACATCGAACTGGAAGACTTCTTTTTGAAGCGTCTCGGGAAACTGTACGAGCATGATCAAGAGTTAGGCACCAGCCTTATGGTGACCTTGGACAATTACTTTCTGTACAATCAAAACGTCAGTGAAGCGGCGAAAGCGATGTTCATTCACCGCAACACGTTTATTTACCGGATCGAGAAGATCAAGGAGATTTTGAACATGGATTTGAAAAACTCGGAGGAGTTGCTCCAAATCCAGCTGGCGCTCAAGATCGGCAAGCTTTTGCATAAGGAGTAAAAGATTGAAAGAGCTTGGTCATCGGGCTGTAGTGGTCGGGAGGAAGGTGTTTGGATTGCTCGTTTTGAACTACTCATTAGAGTAGGGGGCTTGACGAAGATTTCGCTTGAATATAAAAGAGCCTCTTTTGAAAGAGGCTCTTCTTTTTTAGTTATGAATGTATTTTTCAAAGACTTTCCCAAAATCTTTGACGACATACTTGTATCGGATGTCCTCCAGCCAATCGAAGGTGTATTGGTTGATCGACTTGAATTGTGAAGCTACGTCCGCTTGCTGGCCAGTTACGCGACCCAGTGTGCTTTGGGCGACGTGGAGGCTTTCTTTTGCATGCTGAAGCGCAATTTCGTTATCGTGCATAATCGAAGCGATCTTCACAAGGGCTTTGTAGAGGTCTTTTAGCTCCTCCAAATGCTTTTTGTTAACATCGATCGAGTAGTGCTCATTGCCCATCGTGAACTTGATTTCTACATCCAAATCGACGGTTCCGGCTGTTTCCAGATACACGTTAGAGATCGGATGTGTATGGTAGGAATAGCGGCGCAGCATGCGTTTTTTGCTGGTAGCACTCGTTCCATCCAGATGAACCAGCCCCAGATTGGTGAAGCAGTACTCATCGGACTTTGATTTGATCAAAAAATAGATTTTCTCATGGTCCTCGTGCAAGATGTAATCATCCGCGTCTACCTTGTCGTAATCCGCTGGTTTTACCACGATTCCCACATTGCTCAAGCCAAGAGCGTCTGCCGCAAGCTTTCCAAACATTTGAAACAGCTCCTCTCAATATGTACGGTCTAACCTTACCCCTATATACGTGCGCGAGGGGACTTAGTTGCAAACAACTAGGGTTTCTTTTCCGTTCCGTATTTTTCAAAGAAGCCAGCTGGAGCATTACAGCCAGGTCGTCTTTTCTTCCGCTGCCACCCTACTAGTTTCAGGAGCATCTGCCTCAGGATAGCCAACAAACAGCGTGCCCACGACCTTTTTATTTTCAGGCGATCCAAGGAATTGCAGCAAGCGCTCGTCGCGAACCAAGCCGACTCCTCTCGTGCGCCATACCATGCCCAGTCCCAGTTCCTTTGCTGCCAGCCACATCGAGTGAATCGCGCAGCAAACCGCATATTCGTTATCCTCTGAGGATGCTTCATCTCCTGGGATCACATCAGCAGTCGCAACAATGACGAGCGGTGTTTTTTCCAGGACGGCCAAGGAATCCTGCACGAGATTCGGCTTGGTCGGAAAACGCTCCAGCAAAAATTCCTTCGCGATTGCCTCGAACCGCAGCTTCGCTTCTCCTCTGATTACGTAAAAATACCACGGCTGACGCAAGCGGTCGTTCGGAGCTAACACTGCACAATCTAGCAACGCTTGGATTTTTTCGGTTTCTACTTCTTTTGGAATATAGTTACGCACGGCTCTTCTGCTTTTGAGTGCCTCTAGTACGGACATACTGGTTCCTCCTCGGTTTACCATTTTCATACGAATCCCCATCATTATATCGAAGGTTATTCGCGTTCGTACAGGTATCTATCACCGAGCATGTATCGCTGAATGTGCTTGGTGTTCGTCTTTTCTCGCAACATAGATATCATATTGCTTATGGTCTTTTTCTTGGGGCAGCATCCCCATGTCTCCCCCTAAATGACGAAGCGCATGGGAGTGAATGCGTGTGCGAAAACGAATGCCACGAGAACTTAGCTTATTTGCCACACGAATGTATTCTTCATGACCAAACGCAGTGTGGATCAAGCACTTGTACTTGGAAAAAAGGGTGAGAAAAAAGTCCATAAACCGCTCCACTCTCTTTCCTTTTTGTAGTATATTCCAATTATTGCGGAAATGAGAGGGGGCATTCTACTATGAATCGAAAGAAAGTATTCACGGGTTCACCTTGGGAGCCTGTCGTGGGCTATTGCCGCGCAATCCGAATAGGCGACCGGATCGAAGTGGCTGGTACCACTGCCATGAAGGACGGAGAAGTCGTTGGCGTGTGCAATGCCTATGAACAAACAAGATTTATCCTGGAAACAATTGAAAAAGCATTGCAAGAATTAGATGCTGATTTGTCTCATGTGGTCAGAACGCGGATGTTTGTTACGGATATCAGCAAGTGGGAAGAGATCGGAAAAGCACACGGGGAGTTTTTCCGCGAGATTCAGCCTGTCGCTACGATGGTCGAGGTCAAGGCATTGATCGACCCGCGTCTGCTCGTTGAAATTGAAGTGGAAGCTATTGTTTAAGCATGCTTATTAGTTGGAGCGGACCGACGACTTTTTCTGTCGATCCGCTTTTTGCATTTTCTACGATTGTGTGAGCTCCTCAGGGATATCAAGACCTGCCTTCTCTGCTTCTTCGAGGTGATGTTTCGCCAGAAGCTCGTCCACATGTTGCGCTTTATTCCGGTAAATTCTTGCCAGTTCGATATGTGCATGCGGGTAATCTCTTTCCAAAGCAGCATGAAAATAAGTGATGGCGGCGTCGATATTTTTGGCTGTACCATACCCATTACTGTAGAAAATCCCCAAATTATAGGCACTGAAATCGCTGCCTGCTTCGTAGTCCTGCTGATAATAATGCAGCGCCTTTTCGTAATTCCCTTTTGAATCATGCAAATAGCCAAGCCAATCAAAAACCGGAGAGCCTAATAACTCTCCCTGTTCATAATGCCAGAGAGCTTTGTCCAAATCTTGCGGCACCAGCTCCCCGTCATAATAGGTCGCGCCAAGATTGTTGTGAGCCAGCGCATGACCGTGTTCGGCCGCCTTGCCCATCCAGTACATAGCCTGATCGGCATCAGGCTCCGTGCCTATCCCATGTCGATAGCAGCAGCCTAATCCGTTCATAGCATGGTGGTCGCCTGCCGCAGCCCCTAATTCATACCAGTAAAAAGCTTTATCAGCATCCTCGAAGCCTTCCAGATTGTAATACATATGGGCAAGATTGTTCATGGATGGGGCAAAGCCCTTTTCAGCAGCAAGCGTATCGTACAGAATGGCTTTCTCATAATCACCTGCTTCATACGCTTCCATGCCCAGGTTGTACAACGTTTCTACTGGCGTGTACTGATCTACGCTGTCAATATCGGATTGCTCTCCTTTGGCATAGGCCAGCAGTCGCTTGCGAACCTCGGCATCAAAATAATAGCTGTAATAACGATCGCAGGCATCCTCCAGAACGAGCGTTTTATCTGCCCTCGACAGCCCGTACTCGCTTACTAAATAAACGTCGTGATCCTTGAAGGCATAAGCAAAACCCTCGACCAGTGCCTTTTTCACCACCAGATCGAATTCGAAATCACTCCATCGCTTTTCCGGAGATAAGGCAATGCTCCATAATCCATTTTTCTTCAAAGCATACGCATCCTGATGCAGCCAAAAAATGTTCTCATAATCGTCTAGGGGGAATAACCACGCTGGTTCATCGGCATCTCCATGAAAAACGCCTAGCTTCCCATCTTTTTTCGCCAGCACCTGATTGCCCTGCCCTGCCTCCGTATACACCTGCAAATCAATTAGTTCATCGTATTCATACGACAACAAAAGGCTCTCCTGCTGCTTGCCATAAGCGGCGTACTTCTTCCCCTTGCGCAGAACGAGCAGATTCGGAAAATGGGTTTGCCGATTCAGTTTATCGAAGCCGGATGCCCCGACAGTGCCGTCTTTTTTGTACAAGGTGCTATGATTTGTACCCTTGTGTGGTTTGACGAGGGTAAACCCTTCGTCGATCTGTTCCACCGCCGCCAGAGGGAATTCCCCGACGTATTTCCAATATTCGTTAAAGATTTTCCGATTTTTCCTGCCTTTGACCGCCGTATGGTAAAAGCCGACCCCACACTTGAAAGCCTCTTCGTGCTCAAAATCTATCGTTACAGAACTAGATTCGTCCAGAACGCCCCATTTTCCGTCTTTCTTTGCCGTGTAAAATCCTTGGTAATCAAGCAGTTCTAACTCTTCGTAGTGGGTAGGGACAATCGTTTGGCCTTCCAGATTGATCAGACCATATCGACTGTTTCGTTTGACAATCGCACCAGCAGAGCCATATTCAAAATCGTAGGCGTCCTCCCACTCCAACGGAATGACGATTCTCCCGGATTTATGTACATAGCCGTATTTGCCATCTCTAGCGACTACGGCGAGATCTTCGGAAGCGAAATCGT
Source organism: Brevibacillus sp. AF8 (assembly GCF_021270385.1). NCBI lineage: Bacteria > Bacillati > Bacillota > Bacilli > Caryophanales > Paenibacillaceae > Brevibacillus > Brevibacillus sp. AF8. The sequence goes on from NZ_JAGQDN010000019.1 coordinate 114,537, forward strand.
AAAAGGCATCGAACTGAGGGGCGAGCAATACGTTTCCCTCTGCGTCTTTGAGACCAAACAAGCCAACTTCCTCAAAAATCTCTACATCAGGATGTTCTTCATAAGGCTGCCAGATGTGTCCCCAGCCGTATTGGTAGTCCTCATAATTGAGCAGCTCGGCAAAAGAACGAAAGCCCGGGTTCACATCCACCAATTCGGAGTAGTTCAATAGCGAGATGTCATCGTTGTCCATTGCCTTTGTCATGATCTCGTTGTTATGGGCAATATTTGCCCGCAAAGTTTCCGCCTGCTCGTCATGAGGGATGTCATCCATATTGAATACGTCCCAGGCATCAATGTGAAAATACGGAAGCGTTCGTTTTTCCAGATAGTTCAGAAGCTGATTCCTCGCTTCCAAAAATGCTTCTTCGTTACGGATTAGTCCTTCCTGTCTCTCCAGGAAATCGTAGAATCGCTTCACGTTTTCGATGCCTGCCTGCGCGTCGTAAAAGAGTCCGGAATTGTCCGGTTCGGTATGATTGTTGTAATTGTTTCCGGCGATTACACAACCTTCTATGAAGAGCGGCTGCAAGAGTAGTGGGACCTCATAGCCCCATTCCACCATCATCGTGTCGTTGCCTTGTGCTTGAGAAGGTTCACTGACGTTATATACATAGACTCTATGTGACATGTCTTCTCTCCCTTTGATTTCCAATTGCTTCTGACCACATTGTAAGCAATTCTAGCACGGTAAAACAATCCGACTGATGGTCTATCCAATGAAAAAGGCTGACAAGCGAAAATCATGCTGGTCAGCCCTTTCTACTTTTTAGACTATAGCTCAATGACAGGAATACTCCCACCCACACTAACCGGCTCGATCGCCTTGCCCGCTGACCGCACCAAAGTAAAGTACTCATAGCAGCCAATGACGCCAAAGTCCCCATCGATCACACCCGGATAAGCGCGGTTGACGGAATACTCCTGACTGAGGTGAGCTTTCAGCGCCTCTCCTTTTTGTGTCCGATAGCCTGAAATATCGACCTTGCCTGTGATCGGAACCGCTGGCTTTGGACCATGATCCGGGCAATGATCGTAGTAGTGCGGGATCGAAACATAGTACAGATCAGGATATTCTGCCGGAGCCAAGCTCGCTTCCGCTTGTTCCACCGCTCTCGTCGTCGCCTCACACGTGACGATATGATCGGGATGACCCGTTACCCCGTCCGGCGGAAACGTAACAACGACATTGGGCTTCCATTCCTCTATCGCTTCCCGAATCTTGCCCACCAGCTCGTTCAGGTCGGCATTTTGCAAGGAACCATCCGGGTACCGGAACAAGTCGAGACGACTGATTCCCAGCACTTCCGCCGCTGTTTTCAGCTCTAGCTCTCGATGCTTTGCCAGCTTTTCTCTGCAATCGATATCGAATGGACCGCTGCGACCTTTACAACCGGAGGTAATGCACAAATAACATGTTTCGTGTCCAGCATCCTTGCACTTTGCCAACGTTCCCCCGCAGGCAAAAGACTCATCGTCCGGATGGGGAAAGACAACCATTACTTTTTTCATATCTGCACCTCACTTGCCGCCCGATTGGCGTTCTAAATAAGCCAATCCCTTTGCTATGACACCGTAAATCGGATCGTTTTGCGCTTTTTCGATGACGACCTGCGAAGCGTACTCTCGGACGCGCTCTACGACGATCTCTCGCACGCGATCATCGTTTTGCAAAACGCCTCCCTGCATGATCATCTGAAACGGCTTGGCTTTCATTTGCAACGTATCAATGACCGCCCGAGCAGCATCGAAAAGCTCTTCGCCTGCGACCTGCAAGATAGCTGCTGCCACCTCATCTCCGGCAAGTGCCGCTTGACTGACCAACGGCGACAGCTCTCCTACCTTCTCGACGGAATAATGCTCACTGTACGTCCAATTAAACAATTCATCTACGCGTCCCAGTCCAACGTGCGGGAGGAGCAGCTCCTTCAATACGGTCGGCTCGCCGCGGCCATCCGCTGCTTTTAATACTGCCATAATCGCTTGCTTGCCGATCCAGTAGCCGCTGCCCTCGTCACCGACCCGATGCCCCCAGCCTCCTGCTCTCGCCGTTTCCTGATCATCATTTACACCAAAGGCAATCGAGCCTGTGCCTGCGATGACCAGAATGCCTGGTTTGCCTCCGGTCGCACCGAGCAATGCCGCAAACCCGTCGTTTTCCACAATTAGCTGCTGGACGCGAATACCGAGCTGGTGCAGCACCTTGCTCACCATTCGCGAGATCACCTGTCGATCATACTCCGTATCCAGGCCAGCGATCCCGAACACCGCGCACTCGATTTCCCATTCGATTCGTCCATCCGGGGTCGGCGTGCCGCTCATAAAAGGGGCAACTGTTTGACGAGCGACCGCATCGTCCAAAGCTTGGCTGATCGCTGCAACCAACTCACGAGCTGCCGCTTCCTCCCCGATCCCTTGATAATTGCATGAACCGGAGCGGCCTGCACCGATTTCATTTCTGGAGCGGTCCACCAGTACCGCCAGACACTTGGTGCCCCCTCCGTCCACTGCCAGAAGAGGTATTCGCACCGCTGCCATTACCCCACACTCCATTCAGCTGTCATCTGATCTAACCCTTTCATCACATTCGCAATCGCCTGTTTTTTCTGTGCCAGCCATTCTGTTTCCTGCTGGAGAACCCCTTGGCGAACAGCGATCATGCGCTTCATTTCCTCTGGGTTTGGTCCACCAGGAAGCTTGCGGATCATTACGAAATGGACCGGGTCAAGTGCCAGTCTGAGCTCTTCTGCTGTGAGCGACAGCTCCCGCCCGATTACTTCCAAGGCTGCACGGTTTACCAGCTCCAAGCTGATTTGGTTTGCAGCGAGTTGCTCGCTCATCGCTTCTTTTACCACACGACTCACGATGTGATGAGATTTGCGGAACGAAAGCTGATCTGTGCGCACCAATGTATCCGCCAGCTCAGTGACAGTCGCAAAGCTGCCCTTCGCCCGCTCCAAGAGAACGTCCTTGTTCACTTCCATCGTACCCACAACGCTCGCCATCAAGCGATACATCTGCTCGAGTACTCCCATGCTCCGCCACGCGTATGGCTGCATGTCATCCTCGGTGTCCACGATATCGCCAAAAGGCGTATTGTGCATCATCGTAAGCACTGTCGTCGCATTGCCTGCCGCACTGGACAACAGAGAGCGCATATGCTCAAAGGAAACCGGATTTCGCTTTTGCGGCATGATAGAGCTGATCTGCACGTATGGACTCGCGACTTTTAACCCCGCAAATTCTTGTGTGCACCAGAGCAGCATATCTTGAACCGTACGCCCCAAATTGATAGCTGCCAATTGTACGGCTGTCGCTACTTCCCCTAAATAATCCGCTCCGCAGACTGCATCATAGGAATTTTCCACCAACTCATCAAATCCGAGCAATTCGCGCATCCGCTCCCGGCTGATCGCAAAGCCAGAAGTCGTCAAGGCCGCTGCCCCCATCGGTGAGCGATTGACTGTGTGATAGGCCTGGATCAGTCGCTTGATATCACGGCTGAGCATGTCAGTAGCCGCCATGATGTAATGCGCCATTGTCGTCGGCTGTGCCTGCTGTGTATGTGTGTAGCCAATCATGATCGTATCCACATGCTCATTTGCAAAGAGGAGCAAATGCTCTTTCAGATAGAGGGCAGAAGCCAAGGTCACCAACAATTTTTCACGCAGCACCATGCGGTAAATCGTAATCCCCATGTCGTTGCGGCTGCGAGCCAGATGCAGATTTCCTGCCACATCAGGAGCCAGTTCCAGCAAACGGCTCTCTACCTGAAAGAACAAATCTTCAAACTGTCCGGTGTAATGCGATTGGCGCAGCTCTTCCATTTCGATCCCACACAGTGCACCAGCAATTCTTTTAGCCTCGTCGTCTGTGAGCAATTCTTGTTCACGAAGCATGATCAAATGTGCCTTGTTGATCGCCATCATCGGATGCAGCAGATGGTGCTTCGCTTCATTAAATGCAGGCTCCAAAACCGCCTCCACGTATGTCTTGCCAGGGAAGCTGGCTCCCTCCTGTTGAAAAATTCGCTCTCTGTAATTCATCTTTCTTGCATCTCCTTCCCTACCCATTCGTAAGCTGCTTCTATTTTTGCGTCTGTTCTTCTTTTAGGGAGGGGGGCGACCGCCTGAACGATCGCCTTCCCTTCTACTATGATTACTGCTGTGGGCTGATCATGTTGACAAACAATCGGATCGCACCCGGTACGAGTGACGGAATTTCGCGATACCACACGAGTGAGCTGTAGGTATACGTTCCTTTACCATACTTGGCAGTGAGGTACGTACCCGTAAATTCCTTCTCGCCTTCGTCTCCATTGGAGATAAGCTCTGTGTATTCCTTGCCCCACTCGGATGGGTTGTAAGCGGAACGATCCTGAATCCAGTTGTCCCAATCTTTCTCCGTGATTTTGTTTGGCGAATGGAACAAAGCATGATCAGGCGCCAATACTGTCACTTTGGAGTTTTCATCTGTGACACGCCATTGAATCAGCGGAGCACCGATTTTAATCGGATAAGGAGCCAACTCCGGCTTCCATTTATCCTCTGGCTTGTGGTATTGCACGACCAGATTTCCGCCGTTTTCCACGTATTTCAGCAAGCGTGCATTCGAAGGAATCAGCTCAGGTCGGAAACCATAAGCGCGAATGCCCAGCACGATCGTATCGTATTGATCCAGATCACCAGACTCGATATCTTTTGCCGACAAATTGGTCACATCGACTCCCAATTGGGACAAATACTGATCGATATTGTCAAAGCCACTGGATACGTAACCGACCTTCAATCCTTCCGGCACCTTCAAGTCAAATGCCTGGATGGCAAGCGTCGCTGGTTGGACAAAGTACGTCGTGCCGATATGCGGGTAACGGATGACTTGGGCTCCGTGTCGGCTCTCTTTTCCACTGCCAGACGCTACTGCTGTCACCGTGTACTTATCCGGTTGGACGGAAGCATCTGCTTTGACCGTAAAGGCAACGGACTTCGTTTCTCCCTTGGCTTCAAAGGCGAGCGGTGCTGCTTGTGGTTCTACGCTCCAGCCTTTTGGTACATCGAGAGAGATAGTTGTTTTCGCTGCACCTGGATTGTAGTTTTTCACCGTAACCTTGACCGGAATTGGCTCCTCTGGCTTCTGCGTATTCAAAACCGTCGCATTTGGACTCAGCACCATAGAAAAAGATGGAAGAACTGCAATGGCATCTGCTGGTGTCACATGGCTATTCGCCGTCGAGCCTGCAAAGCTGTAGCTGACATCTGCTGTAATGGCAGGAGCGGCATACGGTTGGAACAGAGCAGCATTAGAAGGAACTGAGACATCAAAAGTCGTTTTCACCGTCTGATTGTAGCCGAGCGATGAGAAACTGGTGGTCGATTGCGGCTTGGCTTGCCAGCCTTTTGGTACATTCAGCGCGAGATTGATCTTCCCGACTTTTGCTTGGCCGCCGTTGTAAGCCGTGACCGTTACTTTTGTCGTTTGCCCTGCTACCAGTTCGGTTGTCTCAGGCTTTACTTTGGTTACGAGCGAGAGCGCTTCGGCACTAGCTTTGTTCAGCTGGGATTTCTTCACTCCCAAACGATGGCGCAAGTCTGTTTTCGTGTCAGTTGGCAAGGTGGAGGCTTCGACTGCTGCCGTCGCTTTTTCCACATCCGCCAACATCTCATGCGCTTCCTTGGCTACGGAGGCAAAGCTTGGGTACGCAGCAATGACCTCTGCGGCATCCTTTTGCAGCTTTTTCAGTTCACCCGCGACTTTTTCCCCGCCAGACTGGCTGGCCACTTCCTTCGCTAAATCGTCAAACGAATAGGCAATTCCCTCAAAAAAGTCTGCTTCCTTGTCTTTTGTCTCTACGATGGATTGATCGAGCTTGTAATAATTGAAGCTGGGTCCCTCGTCATAGTGACGTCCCATCCCCTGGCTCTTGTGCATAAAACGGGATTCTTCGCCGAGTTGGACGTAAGAGGCCCCATAAATTTCGTCATAGTCGCCAACAGGCACTTTGACCGAGTAATCCTGTTCCTTTGCAGGCAGATACAGCTTCTTCACCTGCCAAGTAGCCAAGCCTTCTTTTGTATGCTGTGGAAAAATGTTTGGATCTGCGGCATCCTTGAATGCCCGTACTGTAATGACATTAATCGCGCGATGATGACCGTGAGTCGAAGGTTCGTTCAAAAATGCGGGAATCACGACATCAGGTCTCAGTGTCCGGATACGGCGGATGAGCTTTTCGTACGCGACATCCTCGCCCCATTTTTGCAAGGTTTCATCCGGGCTTTTGGAAAAGCCGAAGTCAAAAATAGGGTCGTCGATTTTTTCACTGAGGTTCTCCAGATGGATGTTCGTGATTTTGGAAGCTTCCTGCAATTCGCGGGTACGAATGATCCCCAGCGCATTACCCAGCTCGCTGCCTATCTCGTTCTGTCCTCCCTCGCCTCGGTTCGCAATGACACTGGATGTGTCCACCCCTTTGCCAAGCGACAAGTACGCGAGCATCGAACTGTGCTCATCGTCCGGATGTGCTCCGGTGTTCATCGCACTGGCAATCGTGGTGAGCGGCTTGATGGCTTTCCACAGGTCGACAACCCCGCGGTCCGCATGGGCGGTCTCGGGTGCTACCGGCATAATCAGACTCGTGGCTAGCACCGCTGCAGCCGTAATCGTGTACAGCTTGGCAAGTTTCCCCTTACTCAATGAACAACTCCTCCATTCCATTCAGATTGATGTCTATATCAATCATGGCGGTCTGTACGTATGCATTTCATTGATGTAGCCATGGATCGACCCACGGTTGCCCGGAGTGGATGGGGCATTACTGCTTCTGACTGATCATGTTGACAAACAAGCGAAAAGCGCCAGGGACTAGCTGTGGAATCTCGCGGAACCAGGCAAGCGAGCTGTAGGTGTACGTCCCTTTTCCATAGTGCGCCGTGAGGAAAATGCCGCGGAACTCCGGTTCTCCCGGATCACTTGTCGCAATCAGCTCGGTATACTCGCTTCCCCAGCGAGAAGGATTGTAGATGGAGCGCTCTTGCACCCATCCATCCCAGTCTGCTTGGGTAATGACGTTTGGCTCCTGGAACATCGGATGTTCAGGGGCCAGCATACGGACGTCTGATTGCTCATTGGTCACCCGCCAATCGATCAGCGATTCACCGATAAAAATGGGGTAAGGTGCCAAGTGCGGCTTCCATTTGTCCTCCGGCTTATGATATTGAACGACGAGGTTTCCGCCGTTTTCTACATAGTGCAAAAGACGCTGATTGCTCTCGATTAATTCGCGCCGGAATCCGTATGCACGAATACCGAGTACAATCGTGTCGTAGCGGGACAAATCGCCCGATTGGATTTCGTTTGCGTCGAGATTGAGACAATTCACCCCGACCGCGCGCAAGTATTTATCCATATTGTCAAAGCCGCTGGATACGTAGCCGATCCGTTGGTTTTTCGGGATGGCCAGATCAAAGGCTTGAACAGTCAGCGTAGCGGGCCGGATGAAATACGTTCGGCCAACATGCGGGTATTCAATGACCTGCACATCTTGCGCAATCTCTGCCACACCGTCTGTCCCCGCGACCGTAGCGCTGATCTGATATTTGCCATTCGTCACCTGCGGTGTGGTATGAACAGTAAAAGCGATCGTTTTCGTCTCGCTCCGGAAAGAAAACGGAACATCGACAAAGGCTGGCTCCGCTGTCCAGCCTGCCGGGACAACGAGAGCGACCTTGGCTGTAGAGCTTCCCGGACGGTACTGTTTCAGTGTTACCTTAACCGGGATCGTCTCATCCGTATGCAACGTATTCCGCACCACATCGGACGGGGTCAGCGTCACGGCATACGGCGGAAGCACAGCTACACGGCTATCCGGCTCCACGCGAATCGTACTGGCTGTCTCGAAGGCGAAATAGAGCACCTCGACATCGAATACAGTCGGCTTGTAAGGATGGAACAGCTCCGTCTTTGCAGGAATCGATACCTCAAATACGGTGCACACCGTCTGATTGTAAGCAAGTCGTGGAAAAGCCGTTGGCGTGAGCGGTTTCGCCGTCCATCCAGCGGGGACACGCATACGCAGCTGCACATGCTCAACCTCCAGCGAGCCGCCGTTGTAAGCCGTTACGGTAACCGTTGTCGTCTGGCCCGCCACCCACTCGCCCGTCTCCGGCTTGATTTTCACAACCAGAGACAGAGCCTCCGCACTGGCACGGTTTAGCTGCGCTTCCTTGAGTCCTAGCCGATACATCAAATCGACCTTTGTTTCTTCATCGAGTGAAGCCTTGCTTACTTCTTGTTGTGCAGACGCAAGCAAAGCCTTCATGTGATGAACCCTTTGAGCCACCTCAGCAAAACGCGGGTAGGCATTCAATACATCTGTAGCCGCATCATGCATACGGTGAAGCACTTCCGCAAGTTCTTGCCCGCCTTTTGCAGCGATGCTCTGCGCCAGATCAGCAAAACTGACGGGCAGTCCGAAAAAAAAGTCGCGCTCTTTTTCCGGTGCCGGAAAAACCGAGGCATCCAGGCGATAGTAATTGTAGGTCGGGCCTTCATCGTAGTGAACTCCCATGCCCTGTGTCTTATGCATAAACCTCGATCGCTCACCAAGCTGCACATAGGATGAGCCGTAGATTTGGTCGTATTCCCCCACGGGTACGGCGACGTGATAATCATCGTTGTCCATGATAGGCAGATACAGCTTTTTCATTTGCCACGGCAAAAGTCCAGCCTGTCTATGCGCAGGAAAGATCTGTGGATCGGCTGCTTCGTGGAAAGCTCGCTGTGTCAGCAACGTAATCGCCCGGTGATGTCCGTGTGTCGTCGGTTCATTTTCAAAGCAAGCGATAACGACATCGGGGCGCAGCTCCCTAATTTTTCGAACCAATCGCTCGTACACGACCTCTTCGCCCCATTTGCGGAAGGTTTCTTCGGCGCATTTGGAGAACCCGAAATCATGGATGGGATCATCCAGCTCTTCGCTTAAGATGCCAAGCGTCACATTGCTAAGAGATGAGGCTTCTTCCAGCTCACGCGTGCGGATAATCCCCAGCGCGGTACCTTGCTCGCAGCCGATTTCATTTTGGCCGCCTTCCCCTCTCGTCGCGATCACACTGGTGGTATACACGCCTCTCCCCAGGGCCAAGTAAGCGAGCATGGCACTGTGCTCATCGTCCGGATGGGCACCTGTATTCATGGCACTGGCAATGGTAGCGAGTGGCTTGATCGCTTTCCACAGATCGAGCAGTCCATGTTCCCCCTGCATGGTGCGAACAGATGCGGGAATAGTCGGGCAGGGTAGTTTGGTCGGCTGCACTTTCGGTGATTTCTTGTCCATCGATTCACTGACATCCACGTGAAGCCCTCCTTTTTCACGAAGGCATCCAGCTTTACACGGCAGTTCCCGCTTTATCTCCGGTCAGTTTTCTGGAGATGAACAACACGATGATGATGACCACGATTTGCAAGACACCATAGGCGCAAGCGGTGCCAAATTCATTACTGTACATGCGTTGGAATACAGCGACAGACAATGGCGTTGTCTTCGGTGTGAAGATCAGAATCGAAGCCACGAATTCCCCGATACACTGGACGAATGCCAAGAGTGTACCTGCGAGAATTCCACCCCAAGCCATCGGGAACACGACACGCCTGAAACTGTACCACCAGGAAGCACCCAGATTTCGCGCAGCCTCCTCAACAGATGGGTCCATCTGCATCAAAGTCGCATTGGTAGAGCGAAACACAAGTGGCAGATGTCGGACAAAATACGCCAACGGGATAATCCAGAATGTTCCGATCAAAACTTGTCCAAAGCTGAATGCATTCGGCTCACTGAACGCTGCAATCAGGTTGATCGCCACGACTGTCCCTGGCAATGCCCATGGTAGCATGATCAACACATCCAGAAGCGTTTTCCCGCGAAACTTGAGGCGAACCATGGCATATGCCGCAGCTACACCGAAAATGACGATCCCGATTACCGCGATCGCAGACAACTGCAAGCTGTTGAGAATTGGACGCCATGTCTTGCTATCCGTGAACAAATCCATGTAATGCGACAAGGTATACTCAGGAGGTAATATTTGCACCGTCCAGGTACCATCTACCGAGAAGGAGATGAGTACCAATACGAGAATTGGCAACATCAGAATGATTGTACCGATAAAAGACAGCACAATCGTGGTGTAGCGTCCCGCTTTGCTCTTGATCTCGGTACGATGCACGCTGACCCCTTTGCTCAAGTTCTGGTAGTTGCGCGCGCCTTGGTACCAACGCATGATCAAAAGAAAAGCCACAGAAACGATCGAAAGAATCGTAGACTGTGTCGCAGCCATGTCCAAATCTCCATTGGTGCGAGACAGATAGATCTGCATCGTCATCGTCCGGTCAATGCCGAAAATGAGCGGTGCCGTATAAGAAGCCATCGAAATCATGAAAACCAACAGAGAAGACGCGACCATGGCTGGCGTGAGCATCGGCAAAATAATACGCCGCCAAACCGTAAAGCGATTCGCTCCAAGACTGGCTGCCGCCTCTTCCAAGGACGGGTCGAGTCCCTTGATTGCTGCTGTAGCTGTCATGAAGAAGTAGGTGTACATCGTAAACGTATGAACGACGACCACACCCCACATTCCTTTTAACGAGAAAGGAACCTGGGCAAGCCCGAACAGCTCTTTGATCGCCCGTGGGATGATTCCGCTCTCTCCGTACAAAAAAGTAAACGAGAGAACACCAATCAGTGGAGGCAACGCCATCGGAACCAAAGCCAGCACAGAAAGAATTTTTCGTCCCGGAAACTCATAGCGCTCCAATAAAAACGCCATCGTAACCCCGACAATTCCGCACGTAATGACACTCAGAACCGATATGTAGATACTGTTCCACAACGCTTCCAGGTTGGCAGTATGCTCCAGACTGAAGAAGCGAATGTAGTTTTTCCACGTAATTTCCTCATCGATTTTGATACTCGCAACGAACGTTTCGAACAATGGATAAACGACATACGCCAACAATATTAAAAAGAGTGGCGATACCAGCACGTAGACGAAGGCGGGTGAAGCGGTGATGGACTTTCGTCTGGCTGCTGTCGGCGCTTGCTGCAACTCTGCTCTCAAAAGCTTCTTCCCCCTTATCCGGCAAAATAAATGCTCTCTTTCGGTATATGTAGGCCGATGGCATCGCCGCGCTGTTTAATCGGTCGTCCCAGGTTGATGGACATGCTGCGCAGGCTCTCACTTCCTACTTCCGTGACATAATTGACACACGCCCCTGTAAATTCAGACATGACAACAGAGCCTGTCACTACATTTTGTCCCTCATTGCCTGTACTCTCCAGAACGGATTCAGGACGAATGGACATCGTTACTTTCTCCCCGACAGACAGCTGTGCACGTGGAGAGGCATTTTCCTTCAATCCGCTAAGCATTTGTCCAGAAGCTGTGCGAACCAGCACTTCATCGCCGTCAAATCCTGTAACTGTCCCTTCCCACAGATTTGTCTCGCCGATAAAAGAAGCGACAAAACGGTTTACAGGACGATGGTAAATCTCATGCGGTGTTCCGATCTGCTGCACTTCTCCGCTCTGCATGACCATAATCCGGTCTGACATCGACATCGCTTCTGCTTGATCGTGCGTGACGTAAATCGTCGTAATTCCCAGCTCCAGCTGGAGTCTCTTGATCTCGAAACGCGTCTCTTCCCGAAGCTTCGCATCCAGATTGGACAGCGGCTCATCCAACAGCAGAATCTGCGGCTCGATGACCAGCGCCCGTGCCAGTGCTACCCGTTGCTGTTGTCCCCCGGAAAGCTGATCAATGCGGCGTTCGCCATAGCCCTCCAGACGTACCAGCTTCATGATCCGTTCTACGCGCTCCTTTGCATCTGTTTTGTTCACCTTCCGAACCTGCAAGCCAAACGCGATATTTTCAAAAACAGTCATGTGCGGGAACAACGCGTAGTTTTGGAATACCATCCCAGTATTGCGCTTGTGGGGAGGAAGAGATGTAACTTCCTGTGATCCAAAGCGGATATGGCCTTCTGTAGGATAATAAAAGCCGGCAATCATGCGCAGGGTAGTCGTTTTGCCGCAGCCACTCGGACCGAGAAAAGTAAAAAACTCTCCTGATTCGATATGAATGTGCACATCTTCGACCCCTTTTGCTTGGCCAAACCTTTTGTAAACGTGATCAAGTGTTACGCTGCTCATCGGGTTGTGTTTCCTCCTTCATCGCGAGTCATTTCAAGCTGACGGCCGTTTTCAAACAACTGCTATAAGTGACTAGACGGAAAGGACAACGCCTTCCCGCCTAGCTGCTTGAAAAAATCTTCCTTACTTCTTGCCTTTTCCCTTGATGTTTTCATCCCAATGCTGCATCCACTCTTTTTCTTTTTCAGCCATGACAGCCCAATCGAGTTCCATTGGCTTTAGCTCGAGATTTTTCATGAAGTCTGGCAATTGGTCCTTGCTGATGTCTGTACGAGATGGGAACTGGAAGCGTTCCTTCGCCAATTGGGCGGCCATTTCAGGACTCATCAAGAATTCCATAAACTTTTTCGCCGCATCCAGGTTTTTCGCGCCTTTTACGAGAGCCACGCCGTCTACGAGAATCGGTGCCCCGCTCTTCGGATAAATGAAGTCATACGGATGATTGTTCTTTTTGCTTTGGATCAGAACGTCTTGGAGGTTCCACAAGGAGATGACGCCCTCTTGACGATCCAGCTTCAGATACAGGTTTGTCGGGTCTTGTGTGTACTCTTTTGTATTGGCATCGAGCTTGGTCAGCCATTCAAAACCTTTTTCAGGAGTATCCGCCCCTTGACGGAAGATCATTGCGGAATAAATAGTACGCATGGTGCCGGACGGCAGTACGTTTCGGATCACGATTTTGTCTTTGAATTTCGGGTCGATCAATTCGTCCCAATCTTGTGGCGCTTCTTCTGGCTTCATTACCTGCGAGTTGTACATGATGACCTCTGGCAAAAGCATTTCGCCGTACCAGCGATCTTGCGGATCTTTGTACAAATCTGGAACCTTGTCTGCAAAAGTCGGCTTGTAAGGCTCCAGCAGATCTTCATTGGCTGCTGTCGCTAGAGCAGATTGGGTACCGCCCCACCAGAAGTCAGCCTGCGGGTTCGCCTTCTCTGCACGGACGCGCTCCAAAATTTGTTGGGCACCCATCTCAAGTGTTTCTACTTCAATGTTCGGGTACTTTTCTTTGAATTTTGGCAACACGATTTCAAAAATGTTTTTGTCCCGTCCGGTGTAAATCACCAGTCTTTGTGGGTCACCCGATGAATCAGCAGGTTGAGCAGCCGTGCCAGATTGGCCGCCTGCGCTGTTGTCGGCAGGCTTTGCTTCCTGTCCTCCACTGCCGCACGCAGCTACAGTCAGAGCCAAGGAGCTGACAAAAACGCCCTTCATCCATGTTTTCAGCTTGCTAGTTGTCTTCTTCAAAATGAACTCCCCCTCTTGTTCTTCTCACTCTTTGTCAAGCAGTCGTGTGAAAGGAAACGCTTCCAAAACGCTGTGGACAGCACCAATCAAACCAGCGCGCTCCCCCAGACTTGCTTTTTCAAGATTAGGCACCTCAGGCACCCATTCTCTCAGCCATTCGTGAATTTGCTTCACCCCTTCACCATCGACGTGGACCATCTCCCCGCTCAGGATCAATATTTCCGGGTTCAAAATACTGATGATGTTCGCCATTCCGTACGCCCAATGTCGATACACATCCGCAAGAAGCTCCTTTGCTTGTGCATTTTGTTTGGCGTGCCGGATCAGCTCTTCTATGACACTCGACCCTTCCTGAAGGTCAGAGAGAAATCCCTTTGCCTGCTCTTGGATGCCCGGAATCGAATAATGCGTCTCAAACACGCCTGACGCGCCATTCGGGCGATTATGTACCGGGCCGATCATCATGAAGCCGATTTCTCCTGCTGCCTCACGACTCCCCCGATAAAACTGCCCATCCAAAATAATCCCGGCCCCAATCCCCGTTCCTACATACATGTAGACGACGTTGGTATGGCCGACCCCTGCTCCACGGACGTACTCGCCCAGTGTCATCATATTCACGTCATTGTCGATAATGACGGGCAGTCCGAGTCGCGCTTCGATGGTCTGTTGAATCGGTGAACCCATCCACCCCGTGCTGGGTGAAAAGCTAACGGTTCCACTGCCACGCTGTGTGACGCCTTGCAAACCGACGCCCATTCCGAGCAGGCGCTCTCGCGGGATGCCGCTTTCACACAACAAGCGATCCAGTCCGGCTGCCAAATCTTCGATGACAGTTTCGCCATTCGCTGGTTGTGCCAGCCGTTTGCGATAGCGAGCCAAGAACTCGCCTTTCATATCTGCGATAGCCATGTCCAGGGTAGAGCCTTCAAAAATCGCGCCGGCAATGGCGTACGCCTGGTAGTTGTACTCCAACAAAATCGGCTTGCGGCCGCCTTTGGAATCGCCCATTCCTACTTCTTGCAGGAGCCCTTCCTGGATCATTTCATCTACAAGGGCGGAAACACATGGACGGCTGAGCAGTGTCTGTTTGGAGATATCCGCACGGGAAATCTGCCCGTGCAAGACGACCTGCTGTAATACTTCTTCTTTATTCAGTTTTTTCACGAGTTTGCTATTACCTGTTTTTTTGGGAGCTTGCACGCTTCATCGATCACCGCCACACAGTTAGTTAACATTACTAACAAAGATAACCAAATTATAGACACGGCAGCACCCAATAGTCAAACAATTTACATTTGTCTTTCATATATTTTTTGGTTTTTTAGTGTATATATCCCTTGTTAAAAAATACTAAAAAAAACAGAGTCGTCACGCTGTTGTGGTGGGGAGGAAACAGGAGAAAACACTCAGATTCTTGTCCCACCCGCTGTGGGATTCACTGCCCGCCTCCATGCAAAAAGCGAAACCGCGTCCAAAGTGGTCCATTCAGGATGTGTTTCAGAGGTGGACGCTTAAGAACGTGTTTCGCTTTTTGCATTCCGTCTCGGTCGGTGTACCAAAGATCTTCGCTTATTTCTCCTGTTTCCTCTACGAGCT